>DASQKT010000272.1:0-13512 GCA_035630415.1 Skermanella sp. | reverse complement strand
CTGACCGGCATGCCCGGGATGTAGCGGTGGACGATCCGGACGTTGGGGATGGCATAGAGCGGGATGGCGTTGCGGTCGCCGCCGCCGGCCGGCTGCGGGATCGGCTTCGGCGGGTCGGGCTTGAACGGCTCGGCCAGATGCCACGCCGGCATCAGCGCGCCAGCGCCGCCGGGCCGGGTCGAGTGCGGAGCGCTCCAGACCTCGTACTGGTAATCCACGATCCGGCCCTGCGCATCGACGCCGCCGCGCGCCTTCGACACCATGGCGGAGCCGAAGGGTTCCCAGCAGTGCTCGTCCTCCCGCATCCACTGGACCCGAACCGGACGGCCGGGAAAAGCGCGGGCGATCAGCGCCGCGTCGGCTCCGGCATCGTCGGCGCCGTTGTGGCCGTAGCAGCCTGATCCCTCGGTATGGATGCAATGAACCTGTGCCTCGTCCATCCGCAACATCTCGGCGATGGCGGAGCGGAGCGGGAACATGCCCTGGCCGTGGGACCAGACCGTCATGACGCCGTCGCGGAACAGCCCGACCGCGCAGGACGGGCCGATCGAGCCGTGGATCTGGAAGCCGCGATGGAACTCCGCGTCCAGCCGGTGGACGGCGCCGCCGACGGCGGCCGGGTCGTCGCGCCGGTCCTGGATCACCCGCTCGTCGGACTTCAGCGCCTGAAGGTCGCGGAACAGGTTGTCACGGTCAGGCAGCGTCTCATGCTCGTCCCACTTCACCGCCTGCGCCAGCACGCGCATGGCGATGATCGCCTGCCATTCCCGCTCCGCCACGACCGCCAGATAGTTGCCGTCGCGGAACGTGCCGACGACGCCCGGCATCCGTTCGGCGACGCCGGTATCGGCCTCGCGGATGGCGGCGCCGTAGCTGGGCGGGCGGACGACGCGGGCGTGGACCATATCGGGAAGCCGCATGTCGTGGACATAGGCGGCACCGCCTGTAACCTTGGCGGGGATATCGACGCGCGGCAGGTCGCGGCCGATTAGGCTGTAGGAGGCAGGGTCCTTCAGCACCGTTCCGGCCTGGGCGCGGGCGCCTTCCAGCCCGCCGCCGGCCACCAACTCGCCGTAGCCGAGGCTCCGGCCGTCAGGGGCGGCGACGGCACCCTGCGTCAGCTTCAAGGCGTCCGCCGGTACGCCGAGGCTCTTCGCCGCCAGATCACGGAGGATGCCCGCCACCCGCGCGGAGGCGTGCAGGATCGCGGTGCCGCTTTCCTGCATCGACTGGCTGCCGGCGGTGTAGCTCTCGTTCGGCGTCTGGCCGGTATCGGCCGTCACCAGAGTGATTACGGCGGGATCGACGGCCAGTTCCTCCGCCGCGACCTGAAGCAAGGCGGTCCGGATGCCCTGCCCCAGTTCCGCCTTGCCGGTGAAGACGGTGATCCGCCCGTCGGCATCGACCCTGATCCAGGATTCCAGCAGCGGGTTGCTGTTCAGCGCCTTGGGCATGCCCGGCGGCGTTCCGCCGTCGCCCTCCTGCGGGGCCTGGGCCAGCAGGCTTCCGGGGAACAGCGTGAAGCCGACAACGAGCGCACCGCCGCCGAGGAAGCCCCGGCGCGATAGGGTTGGTCCGTTCATCGCCGGTCCTCCCCGTTGCTGGTGATGCCGCCGGCATCGGCGGTCTGCATGAACCCCGCCGCGCGGCGCACCGCCTTCATGATCCGCATATGGGTGCCGCAGCGGCACAGGTTGGGCTTCAGCGCATCCCTGATCTCCGCATCCGAAGGGGACGGCGTGCGCTCCAGCAGCGCCTGGGCGCTGATCATGAAGCCGGGGATGCAGTAGCCGCACTGGGCCGCCTGCTCCTCCATGAAGGCGCGCTGGACCGGTCCTGGATCGTCGACCGTGCCGAGACCTTCGACCGTGCGGATGGCGCGGCCTTCCAGGACGACGATCGGCGTGACGCAAGACACGACGGGAGCGCCGTCCACCAGCACCATGCAGGAACCGCACTGCCCCAGGCCGCAGCCGAACTTGGCTGCGTTCATCTCCAGATCGTCGCGCAGCACGTAGAGCAGCGGCGTTGCCGGGTCGGCATCGACCTGATGGTCCCGGCCGTTGACGGACAGGGTAATCATCACTCCCCCTTCGCTATTCTGGTGGCGGAACCGCTGTTCGCACCGCCGGTCGAGCCGGTTTCGGAGCGGATGCGGGCGACATGCCGCTCGATGTCGGTCCAGGCGGGCTGACCGCTGAACCGGGTGCGCAGATACGCCGTCAGCTCCGCAATCTGCTTGTCGGTCAGGATATGGGCGAAGCCCGGCATCAGCGGGGCGGCCGCCGCGTCGGGCGTCATGACGCCGCCGACGATGACTTGGATCAGGTTGCGCGGGTCCGGCTGGGCGATCGAGGTCGCCTTGGCCAGATCGACCGGTGCTGCGAACTGAAGGGGACCGCCCGGCTCGTGGCAGTTGGCGCAGGCCCCGGCATAGACCGTCGCGGCGCCATTTCCGGGCGGGACGGCTCCGGCGGGAGGAGCCGGCTGCCGCTCGCCCATGCCGTCGGCGATATAGGTCGCCATCGCCCTGATGTCCTCGTCGGGGACGGAGGACAGGTTGCGAATCACCGGGGCCATCGGACCGGCGGCCAGGGCATGGTCCTCGCTAACGCCTTTCCGCAGATAGGCGTAGAGGCTGTCCTGATCCCACGGAATAGGCGCGGTCGAGGCCTCGTTCAGGGCCGGCGCGTGCCAGCCCTCGGACTCGCCGCCGGCGAACTTGCGGTCGGTCTCGCGGGCGCCCAGCAAATTGCGCGGCGTGTGGCAGGCGCCGCAATGGGCGACGCTCTCCGCCAGATAGGCGCCCCGGTTCCAGTCAGGCGAACGCGCTGGATCGTCCTTGAACGGGTCCTGATCGAGGAACAACAGTTTCCAGCCCGCCAGCAGCGGACGGAACTGGAGCGGCCAGGGCAACTCGTTGGCCGGCGCTTCGGCGCGGACCGGCTCCCGCGTCATCAGGTAGGCGTAGAGTGCCCGGTTGTCGTCGGGCGATATGCGGGTGAAGTGGTCGTAGGGGAATCCTGGATAGAGGTGATGGCCCTCGCGGTCCACCCCCTCCCCCATCGCGCGGGCGAAGGCTTCCTCCGACCACGTGCCGATGCCGGTTTCCGGATCGGGCGTGATGTTGGTGCCGTAGATCGTGCCGAACGGCGTCTTCAGCGGATAACCGCCGGCGAACGGCTTGCCGCCGGCAGCGGTGTGGCACTGCGCGCAGTAGCCGAGCGAGGCCAGCCGCGCGCCCTGCGCTATTTTCTCAGGAGGAAACGCGGAGCGTTCGGGCGGCTTTATGGGATCAAGTTCGGACTGCCACGCCAGTGCGGTGAACCCGCCAACGCCGACGGCCGCAAGCAGCAGCAATCCACCCAGGATACGCGTCGTCCGCAAAAGACATCTCCCTCCGGCTTTGCGGCGTGACCGGAAGAAGCTGTTTCATTGCTCGAGAGGCCGCCGCGGGTTTTTCTTCTTGGAACTATCCCGTTCCAACAATCGTCCACCCGCGACGGTTCCAGTATTTATCGGGCGCGAAAATCAGGCCGCTTTAAGCAGTGCCGGCGCCGGCAGGTCGAACGGCATATCTGCCGCGATCTTCTCGGAGACGGCCTGAGCGGTCGCGGCTGACAGCGTCCATCCCAGATGGCCGTGGCCGGTGTTGTAGAAGACGCCCGGACGACGCCCGGCACCCACGCGCGGCATCATGTCCGGCATCATCGGACGCAGGCCGCTCCACGGCACGACCTTGCCGGTATCGACCATCGGGAAGAGTTGGCGGGTCCAGTCGACCAGCGGCCGGATGCGGTCGGCGCGGATGTCGCGGTTCTCGCCATTGAACTCCGCCGTGCCGGCGATCCGCAGGCGGTCGCCGCCCAGGCGGCTGGTGACGATCTTGGCCTTGTCGTCCAGCAGGCTGACCCAGGGGGCGGCGTCGCGGCTGGCTTCGTCGTCCAGGTGGACGGTGATCGAATAGCCCTTGACCGGATAGATGTTGACCCGGTCGCCGACCATGGCGGCGAACTTGCGGCTGGCGACGCCGGCGCAGATCACGATGCCATCGACGACCAGTTCATCCGTCGATGCGATAGCATCTCCGTTGGTCCAGACGACCTTGATGTCCTGACCCAGATGGTCGAGCCGTTCGACCGTGGCGTCATGAACGAAACGGACGCCGCGCCGGATGCAGGCCTTCGCCAGACCACGGGTGAACTTGTGGATATCGCCGGTGGCGTCCGACGGCGTGAAGAACCCGCCGTGGAAGTCGCCGGTCAGGGCCGGCTCGATCGCGCGGATCTCCTCCGCCGTCACGGCATGGCGGTCCAGCCCGCCTTCCGTCAGCATTTCGTTGACCTGGGCGGCGTGGTCGAAGCTCTTGCGGTCGCGGTAGAAGTGCAGGATGCCGCGTGTTTCCAGGTCGAAGTCGATGCCTTCGCGCTCAGCCATGTCGAACAGGTGCTTGCGCGCCTCGATCGCGAGCCGGGTGGTCGCGATGGTGTTGGAGCGGTACTTGGGGATGTTGCCGACGAACTCGGCCATCCAGGAATACTTGTGCCAGTTGGGCGACGGGTTCATCAGCAGCGGCGCATCGCGCTTCAGCATCCAGGTGATGCCCTTGACGACCGTGGACCAGTGGTTCCAGACCTCGGCGTTGCTGGCGGAAAGCTGGCCGCCATTGGCGAAGGAGGTCTCCATCGCGGCGTAGCGCTGCCGGTCGAACACGGTGACGGCGTAGCCTTTTTCGGCCAGTGCGTAGGCGGTGGTGACGCCCGTGATGCCGGCGCCGATGACTGCGATATGGGGGGTGCTGTTACGCATGGGATCTGTTCTCCGGAGCGTATGAGGATGACATGGGCCGGGTGCGTGGCGCCCGATCCGGTTTTCCCCATCTGTCGCTGTACCTGAGAGCTTGCCCCGAGGCTCCATAGAGCATCGGGCTTCCCCTTCGGTGGGCGTCTTCATGCCTGATGACCGGCATGGCCGCCTCTCTCCAGATCGTCCGGCTGGTGCGGTCCCTGGTGCCTGAGAGTTTCCTGGGGGGTTGCTCCGTCGGCGCCGACGCCGGTTTTGAACCGCGTCGAACTCTCCCGCATGGCCTTGATGGACTAAGTTATTTATTCACGTCAACGATGATACGTCAAGAAATTCGTAGGTCGGCTAAAGCGAAGCGGCAGCCGACATAGACGCGCCTGCCTGTCGGCTGCCACTTCGCTTTAGACCGACCTACGAAAGAAAACGCTTATTCCGCAGCTACCAAGTGTCCGTTAGTTTCCTGCCGGAAATATTCGCGGGTCAACTTGACGATCACCGGCGACAGCAGCAGCAGGCTCAACAGATTTGGGATCGCCATGAAGGCGTTCAAGGTATCGGCGATCAGCCAGATCAGGTCGAGCTGGGCGACCGAGCCGACGAACACGGCGAGCGTCCACAGCACCCGGTACGGCTTCTCGGACTTGGCGCCGATCAGGAATTCCCAGCACTTCTCGCCGTAATACGACCATCCGAGGATGGTTGTCAGGGCGAAGACGGCAAGTTCGATCGACAGCAGGTACTGGCCGATGCCGGGCATGGCGGCTTCGAAAGCGGATGACGACAGCACCGCTCCCGATTCACCGCTGTTCCAGACGCCGGAAACGATGATCGCGAGACCGGTCATGGTGCAGACGATGATGGTGTCGATGAAGGTGCCCATCATGCCGACCAGGGCCGACCGGACCGGGCTGCGGGTCATGCCGGCGGCCTGGGCGATGCCGGCGGTGCCGAGCCCCGCTTCGTTGGAGAAGATGCCTCGGGCAACACCGTAACGCATGGCCGCCCAGACGGCTGCCCCGGCGAAACCGCCGCTTGCCGCGACCGGCGTGAAGGCGTGGGTGAAGACCAGCGAGAAGGCTTCCGGAATGCGCTCGGAGAACATGAACAGGACGAACAGGGCACACAGCACGTAGCTGATGCACATCAGCGGGACGAGCGATTCCGCGACCTTGCCGATCCGCTTGATGCCGCCCAGGATGACGGCGCCGGTGACGATGGTCAGCACGATGCCGGTGATCCAGACGGGAATGCCGAAGGTGTTATCGGCGACGCCGGCGATGGCGTTGGCCTGCACCATGTTGCCGATGCCGAAACCGGCCACCCCGGCGGTCAGGGCGAAGGCGGTGCCAAGCCAGCGCCAGTTCGGCCCCAGGCCGTTCTTGATCGCGTACATCGGGCCGCCGACATGCTCGCCGTTCTCGTCGACCTCACGGTAATGCACGGCCAGCAGCACTTCGGCGTATTTGGTCGCCATGCCGACAAGAGCGGTACACCACATCCAGAACAATGCGCCCGGCCCGCCCAGTGCGATGGCGGTGGCGACGCCCGCGATGTTGCCGGTACCGACCGTGGCGGCCAGCGCCGTCATCAGCGCCGCGAAGGGGCTGATCTCGCCGTCTTCGGCCGAGCCGGACTTGCGGCCCTGCCAAACCAGCTTGATGCCGTAACCGATCTTGGCGATCGGCATCATCTTGAGGCGGATTTGCAGGAAAAGGCCGGTGCCCAGGATCAGGACCAGCATGGGTACGCCCCAAACGATGCCGTTCAAGGCATTGAGGCCTTGGCTAAAAGCTTCCACGTTTCCTCCGGTTAACTTTTATCTTCAATTCGATGAAGTTAGGCCGGGGAAACAGGGCGGACCAACGATCCGCCACGGCTCCCCGACCTTGGTTAACCGTCAGTTAAGCAAGGCTCGTGCCAGCGGAGAAAACCGTGTCGTCACAGAGGCTTGGGGAAGTGGGCAGGCGGCTGGGTGCGTACACATATGTTTACATGGTAGCCATCCAGCTCACCGCCATGCGGGAAAACTTGTACTTAAACAATGGATTATGGTCAGTGTACATCGGCGGGTACGCTGTAACCCGCCGTGTACGGCAGCGCCGTCTTCAAGTCCGCTGCTTCAGGCGGGTGCGGGGATTGTGGCCGTAATCCTCCTCGAAGCGCCTGCGGCGCATCTGTGAAATCAGGGAGCGGACCAGATAGCCCGCGACGAACCCCAATAGAACTCCCAGGAGCAAGCTATCCATCGTCCGACTCACTCACTCATTCGCATAATTAGAACTATGGAATGATATTTGCGAAAATTCGCCGGATACAAGCAACCGCTTGGACGATGACCGAAGTTTCCTGTTTTAAAATCCGCAGGTTATACGACTTGAGAGTAAGGCCGGTCCTGAAGTAGCGTCAGGCAGCGGCGTCCAGCGGCAGCCGCCCGGCGGTAACAGCCGCGAAGGCCGTCCTGAAGCGGGGGTCGGCGGTGGCCTGGGGGGTGAAGGTCACATGCAGCGATCCCCGGTCGGTGCCGAGCACGGTGAATTCGATGCGAATCCCGCGCTTTTCCACGACCAGGACGCCCAGCGTTCCCGCCCGCATATCCGTCACGCCCGCGATCATGGCCCCGCCTTCCGACAGGTCTTCCAGCTTGGCGGCCCGGCGGTCGGAGCCGAATTCGACCGAGCAGGGCTCGTCCACCCGGTAGCGGACCATGCGCCTGCGGTTCGCCTCGGCGGTGGAGGTACGGACCACGCGGACCAGGACGCGGCGCAACTCCTCGATGCTGGCGGCGACTTCGCTGGAGTTGGTCTTGACGTGGGCCGCCTGGACCCCCGTCTGCGTCACTTCGCTCGATACCTCCGATATCCGGGTGGAAACTTCCTGAGCGGCTTCCGTGGTTTCGCTGACGTTGCGGCTGATCTCCTGGGTTGCCGCCGCCTGTTCCTCCATCGCGGCGGCGATGGCGCTGGAAACGCGGTCGATCTCGCCGATGGTAAGGCCGATCTCCTCGACGGCGGTCACGGCGGTCGCGGTGACGCTCTGGATCTCGTTGATCTGGCGCGTGATCTCCTCGGTCGAGCGTGCCGTCTGGTTGGCGAGGTTCTTGACCTCCTGCGCCACGACGGCAAAGCCCTTGCCGGCATCGCCGGCCCTAGCCGCCTCGATCGTGGCATTCAGCGCAAGCAGGTTGGTCTGGCCGGCGATGGCGTTGATCAGCTTGACGACCTCGTCGATCCGGCCGACCGCCTGGGACAGCGAGCCGATCGTCGCCTGGGTGCGTTCGCCGCTCTCCACGGCGCGGCGGGTCACGACGCCCGAGTGGGCCACCTGCGCCGTGATCTCCCGGATCGACGCCGCGAGCTGCTCGGTCGCCGCCGACACGGTTTGGGCATTCATAAGCGCCTGGGTGGCAGCGGCGGCGACGTTGCGGGAGTTGTCCACCACCTTCTCGGCGGAGGTCGCCATGCCGACGGCGTCGCGCGCCATCCCGTCGGTGTGAACGGCGACCTTTTCCACGGCGGACCGGGCTTCCTGCTCGACCGTCTCCGCCATCATCCTGAGCGCCGTGGTCCTGCTTTCGTGCTCGGCCTCGGCGTAAGTCTCCAGCAGCAGTTCCAGATCCAGCCACGCCAGCTTGTTCAGGGCCGTCCGCAGGGCAAGTTTCCGGGCGGTATCGGCGGCGGCGAACAGCCTGCCGACGCCCTGGCGGCTGGTATCGAGCCCCAATTCCTCGATGATCCCATTGATGACGGTGCTGTGGCAGATGGCGACCGCATAACCGGGGACGCCGTTGTCGAAGAACGTCCGGGCGAGACGTTTCGCGGATTCCGTGAAGTCTCCGTCGATCCGTCCTGATATCGCCCTGACCCAATGTTCGACCCGGACAGCATGGACGGCGGGATTGGCCAGCGCCGCCTGAATCTCGGGCCATGCGGAAAAGCGCGACTGCCACTTTTCGAGCAGGGACGGCAGACGGGTTTCGGCGAATGACTTCTGCTGACGAACAAGGTCGATTTCCGCATCGGTCAGTTGAAAGACGGCAGTTCGGCGGGCGTGGCGGTCAGATGCCAGCTGATCTTCTTGTGTTACCATGATTCACCCGTTGGGCAGGTAAGGTATAACTATGCAACTCCTTTGATATGTTCTGGCAAATAAACGATTTATTAAAATATTACCAAATCAATAAGTGCCTCTATGCTCGCGACTTAACTCCTAGATAAATGCAAAATCCCTTTTTTGCCTCATATTACTAAATACGGATTGTTTCGGAACTGCCGAGCCGATCACTGTCGTCGGACACCGGGATGCAAATTCCCATGTCACATTCCAAACCGCCGTTTCGTCATCGGGGGGAAGGCGATCCTGCCTTTGTCCCAAGATGGTGAATTGAAAATGTCCCTACGTCTCGATGCCAGCAAGGCAGCCCCGGAAGCGTTGCGCCCCATGCTGGCCCTGGAAGCCTCGATCAAGGCATCCGGCCTGGAGCACAGTCTGATCGAACTGGTGAAGACGCGCGCTTCGCAGATCAACGGCTGCGCCTACTGCATCCACATGCACACGGCGGACGCCCGCGCCGCCGGGGAAACCGAAGAGCGCCTCTACCTGCTCAGCGCCTGGTGGGAATCGTCGCTCTACACCGCACGGGAACGGGCGGCACTGCTCTGGACCGACGCCTTGACCCTGATAGCGGAAACCCGTGCCCCGGACGATGCCTATAACGGCCTGAAGGACCACTTCACGGAGGCGGAGATCGTCAAGCTGACGCTTCTGATCACGACGATCAACGCCTGGAACCGCATCGCCATCGGGTTTAGGATGGAACATCTGAAGTCCTCATCGAAGGCGGCGTGATGATCCGGGCGGAGCGGCAGGACGCGATCAGGATCTCGTTGGCCGATGCAGCGGCCGATCCCTTCGAGGAGCGGCGGCGTCCGCTGCTCCGGCTCGCCTACCGGATGCTCGGCTCCGTCGCCGAGGCGGAGGACATGGTACAGGAAGCCTGGCTGCGCTGGAACGCCACCGACAAGCGCACGGTCGGCAACCCGCAGGCTTTCCTGACCACAGTCGTCACGCGGCTCTGTCTCGATCACCTCAAATCGGCCCGCTCCCGGCGTGAGACCTATGTCGGCGCATGGCTGCCGGAGCCGCTGATCGAAGCCGGTCCCTTCGCGGACCCCGGCGACGGGACGGAAGACGATCTTGCGGAAGACCTGTCCGTCGCCTTGATGCTGACGCTGGAACGCCTGTCGCCGCTGGAGCGGGCGGCGTTCCTGCTTCACGACGTCTTCGACCAGGACTTCGACGCCGTCGCCAAGGTTCTGGGCCGGACCAATGCCGCCTGCCGCCGGCTGGCGGCGCGGGCTCGCAACCATGTGCGGGCGTCGCCGCCGCGCTTCAGTGCCTCGACGGAAGCGGGCGACGCACTGGCCCGCGCCTTCGCGGCGGCGTCGCGCAGCGGCGATGTCGCGTCGCTCCAGCATTTGCTGACGGAGGATGTCGTCCTGATGTCGGACGGCGGCGGCAAGCGTCCGGCGGCGATCAACCCGATCGCGGGCTCCGATAAGGTGGCTCGCTTCTTCGCGGGGCTGGTCCACAAGTTCGGTTATGGGCAGATCGAGAGCCTGGAGATCGTCCGGATCAACGGGCTGCCCGGCTTCGTCTCCGTCGAGAAGGGCGACGTCCTCCAGACCACCGCGCTGGAGATCCGCGACGGCCGGATCGCCGCCATCTACATCGTCCGCAACCCCGACAAGCTGGCCCATATCGCCGGTCTGGCCGGCGGCTAAATCCTGTCAGTTGGCCTGCTGGGGGAAGCGCAGGCCGGCCCAGGTGATGGCTGCGGCGGCGTCCCTGGCGCAGGCGTCGGCGCCGATCCGGCGCCACAGGCCGGGGCAATTGTTGAACGGGTAGCCGCCGACGATGATCTTCGTGTCGTTGCAGCGCGGATTTTCTCGAATGGCAGCGATCAGGGCGGAGGCCTTGGGCAGGTTGGGGGCGATGGTGATCGACAGCGCCAGCACCTCCGGCTTTTCAAGCTCCACCAGCGTCACGATCTCCTTCACGGGGATGCTGGCGCCCAGGTAGACGGCATCCCAGCCGTTCATCAAGAACACGTCGCAGACCATGCGGATGCCGATCTCGTGAAGTTCGCCGTCGATGCAGGTGGCGATCAGGCGCCGGCCGTTGAGGCGCCGCTGCATCAGGTACGGGTAGAGCTGCGACATGATCGTCTTGGTCGCGGCGGTGAAGTAATGCTCCTGCGGGATCGTTACCCGGTTCATCTGCCACAGCCTGCCGACTTCCTGAAGCGACGGCTGAAGGACGTTCATGTAGAGGTTCGGGATCGGGATGCCGGCATCGGCGGCGTTGAAGATCAGGTCGGTGGCGCCCGACTGGTCCTGGGACAGCAGCCGCTTCAGGTAGTCCTCGGCCATGACCTTGAACGGGTTGTCCTCGGTCAGCCGGCTGGCCGGGACATCTTCCATGGTATGCATCAGCCGCAGCGAATCTTCGAGGAATTCGGCCTGGATCACGTCGCCGCGCTCGATGAAGATTTCCTGCAAGGTTTCCAGCGTGCCGGCAAGGTCGTCGATGTCGATGTCGAAGCAGATGAAGATCGACCGGAGCCAGGATATATAATCGCGGAAAATCTCCATGCTGCCGGTCGAGACGGCGGCCTCCAGGTAGACCAGGGTATACAGCATGTCTTCGACGCACCGCTGCCGGCCCTTGTCGCCGTAGCGCGCGGCGATGCTGGGCTGCCGCAGCCAATAACGCAGAACGGCCCGCTCCGCGAAAGCGCGCCGCTGCTGGTCGGAATTGGCGTCGAAGATTAAGCCCATGATCTCCCTTGGCCCGGATGTGCATTCGTTATCTATGATGATATGGCCCCGCATCGTCCGACCGTAAACGCATTTTCGAGGCATTGGGGATTAAAGCTATTGACGGGAGACGCCAACCGGGTTGGCCTATGGTTCGAAATCAACGGATAAGGCACTTCTACTGATGACCGAAATGGACCAGTCACGCTTTTCCGCTGGGGCTGCCTATATCGACGGCCGCTACATGCCGGTCGGGGAGGCCGCGATCCCCTTGACCGACTGGGGCTACCGCCGGTCCGACGTGACCTATGACGTGGTAGGGGTTTGGGACGGGGCGTTCTTCCGGCTGGACGACCATATCCGCCGGTTCCGCGCGTCCATGGATGGGCTTCACATGAAGCCGGCCGAGAGCGACGACGAGATCAGGGCCATCCTGCACCGGATCGTCCGGCTGTCCGGCCTGCGCGCGGCCTATGTCGCGATGGACTGCCTGCGCGGCGTACCGGCACCGGGCAAGCCGCGTCATCCCGCCTATGCTCGCAACTACATCGCTGCCTTCGCGGTGCCGTGGGTGTCGGTCGCCAGCCCCGAGATGTGCGAGCGCGGGCTTCACCTGATGATCGCCGATACGCTGCGCATCCCGCCGGAATCGGTCGAACCGAGATACAAGAATTTCCACTGGGGCGACCTGACGCGCGGCCAGTTCGAGGCGATGGAAAAGGGTGCCGACTTCGCGATCCTGCTGGACGCTCAGGGCAACGTGACCGAAGGCGCCGGCTTCAACGTCTTCAGCATCACCGATGGCGTGGTGGCTACCCCTGACCGGGGCGCGCTGGACGGCATCACGCGGCTGTCGATGATCGAATTGTGCGAGGAACTGGGCATCCGGTGCGAGGTGCGTCCGGTTCCGGCGGCGGAGCTGCGCGACGCCGACGAGATATTCACCTGCACGACAGCCGGCGGCGTGATGCCGGCGTCGCGGATCGACGGCCGGATCATGGGCAACGACAGGCCGGGTCCCCTTTCATTGCGGCTTCGGGATAGGTTCTGGGCCAAGCGGGCGGAGGGATGGCACGCGACGCCGGTGGATTATGGGGCGGAGGACTGAGCGGGCGCATCGGCGAAAGAAGACCGTTACCGTCATACCAAGGGCCGAAGAAGTTGACCAGTGAAGATGCTTCTGCCGTAGGTCGGTCTAAAGCGAAGCGGCAGCCGACAAGCAGGCGCGTCTCTGTCGGCTGCCGCTTCGCTTTAGACAGACCTACGCAGCGAAGGTATCCGCACAGGTCGATCTCACCGGCTTCTGGTATCAGTTCTTCCGAACCTTGTCGATCTCCGCGTAAAGCTCCGTCACCAGTTCCTCGCCGATCTCCTTGCGGAACTTCTCGATCACCGGGCCGGCCTTCTCGCGCAGCTTGGCGATTTCCTCGGGCGGGAGTTCGTTGATCTGCATGCCGGACTTCGCGATCTCGTCCAGGGCCTTTTCCGCCTGCTCGCGGGCGACCTGACGCTGGTAGATCGTCGCCTCGGCGGCTGCTTCCTGAAGGATCTTGCGTTCGTCCTCCGACAGCTTGTCCCATAGCTTCTTGCTCGCGATGACGGCCTGCGGCGTATACATGTGGTTGGTCAGGCTGAGGTATTTGGAGACCTCGTTGAACTTGCCGTCCATGATGTTCAGCAGCGGGTTGGTCATGCCATCGACAGCGCCGGTCTCCAGAGCCGTGTAGGTCTCGGTGAACGGCATCGGGACGGCGTTGGCGCCGACGGCGTTCATGAACTCGACATAGATCGGCGTCGGGATAACGCGCATCTTCAGGCCCTGGAGGTCTTCGGCCTTGGTGATCGGGCGCTTGTTGCCGTGCATCTCGCGGAACCCGAGGTCCCAGTACGCCAG
>DASQKT010000271.1:0-6136 GCA_035630415.1 Skermanella sp. | reverse complement strand
CCTCAAGCCCAGCGATCTCGCGGATCAGCTTGGCAAGGATGGCAGAAGCGAAGGCGTCGAAGTCGCGCGCCGCGACGTAGAAAGCCCCCGGCCCGCCGATCACGTTTTCCTCGTAATAGCGGTCCAGGTCCACGGGCGCCGCACCGCCCCAGGGATTCGGCCGGTCGTTCAGGATCGGCAGCCCGTTGATGGTTATGCCCTGCTCCACCGCCTGATCGCGCGCCAGCACCGGCGGACGCCCCCGGTTGTTGACGCCATCGCCCGAGATGTCGATCACCTGCCTGACGCCCTCGAACCCGTTGTCGTCGAACAGCGTCGCGGAGTAGTCGATGGCGCCGCTCAGCGACGTCCACCGGGCCGACGCGAAGGGCGCCGCCTGGATCTGCTCGGCGAAACGCGCCGCCTGCTCGCCGTTGCCGATCAGCGTCCACGGAACAACGGTGCGCTGATAGTCCTCCCCCGCCCATTCCACATAGGTCACCGCGATGGCGCCGAAGGGGCCGCCGCCCATGGCGGCGACGACGCGCGGGTTGGTCAGGGCCGAGACATAGCCTTCGCGCTGAAGTGCTGCCTCCTCCTCGTCCACGCTGCCGGAGATGTCGATCGCGAGGACCAGTTCCAAGTCCACCGGCTGCTGCGCCTGGACCGGCCCCACTCCAGCCATCACCATCACAAGCCACAAGGCCAGCAAGCCGGCGGTCGGGTTGGCACGGACACGCATCGCAACCTCCTGGGGGAGAATGACCGGTCTATTGAACCAAGCGCGGACGAATCACGCAAGCATCACGGCTCCCAAGGAACGACAGCCCTGATTTTCAAGATCCTGAAGAATGGAACGAAGCACACCACATAGTGTTGTGACGCTTGCACCGATCAAATCGAGACCCGAAAGGCCGAATAATGGATATCGTCAGAATTCTCCTTGCCATCCTGTTGCCTCCGCTGGGTGTGTTCCTTCAAGTTGGCATCGGCGTGCAATTCTGGATCAACATATTGCTGACGATCCTGGGTTACATTCCCGGTATCATTCACGCCCTCTATGTCATCATCAAATACAAGTAAGCATCATGGCCCCGGCCGCTCCCCATGACTATGAAGCCAAGCTCGCTCAGTTGGAGCGGCTGGCGGACCTGCTCGACAGCCGCTGGCGCATTCCCGGACTCGGCATCCCGATAGGGATCGACGGCATCGCCAGCATCTTCCCCGTCGTGGGCGACAGCGCCACCGGCGTCGTCTCGGCCTATCTGGTCTATCAGGCATCGCGCATGGGCGTTCCCAAAAGCGTGCTGATGCGCATGGCCGCCAACACCGGGGTGGATTGGGTGGTCGGTTCTATCCCGGTGCTCGGCACCCTCTTCGACATCGGCTTCAAGGCCAACCGGCGCAACGTCAACCTGCTGCGCCGACACCTGGAAGAGGAACGCGACCGCAACCCGGCGCTTCGCCCGACCCTGCGCCGGGTTTGAAGCGGCCCGTTCAGCCGGAAGTTTGACCCAAATCAAGGCGGGCAAGGCTGGCCGCGCGCAGTCTTGCCGCCATGAACGCAGATCTCATAGCCAAGTATGACGGCCTCCGGGTGCCGCGCTACACCAGCTTCCCGACGGCCCCCCATTTCGGCCCGCAGGTCCAGGCGGCGGACTATCTAGAATGGCTGGGCAACCTGCCCGCCGGCCAGAGCCTGTCGCTCTATTTCCATGTGCCGTTCTGCCGGTCCATGTGCTGGTACTGCGGCTGCCACACCAAGATCGTGGCGCGCTACGAGCCGGTCGCCGAATACCTCGACCTGCTGAAACGGGAGATCGACCTGATCGCCGCCGCTCTGCCAAGCGGCCTCCCGGTGCGCCACATCCATTTCGGCGGCGGCACGCCGACCATGATCGCCCCGTCCGACTTCGAAGCCCTGCTGGCCCATGTCCGCTCCCGCTTCACGGTGGAGCCGGACTGCGAGATCGCGGTCGAGATCGACCCCCGCACGCTCGCCGCCGAAGCCCCGGCCGCCCTCGCGCGGGCGGGCGTCAACCGCGCCAGCCTGGGCGTTCAGGACCTCGACCCGACCGTCCAGGGCGCCATCAACCGCGTCCAGCCCTATGCCGTGACGGAAAGCGCCGTCCGGGCGCTCCGCCGCGCCGGCATCGACAGCATCAACCTCGACCTGATGTACGGCCTGCCCCACCAGACGCCGGAAAGCTGCGAGGAGAGCGCCGAACTGGTGATGGAACTGACGCCGGAGCGCCTGTCCGTGTTCGGCTACGCCCATGTTCCCTGGATGAAGAAGCACCAGCGGCTGATCGACGAATCTACACTCGCCGACTCACGCGGAAGGTGGAAGCAGTTCGACGTCATCGCCGCCGTGCTGGCTGACCATGGCTACCATCAGATCGGCCTGGATCATTTCGCGCTGGAAAGCGACCCGATCACGGTGGCGCAGCGGGACGGCACGTTGCGCCGCAACTTCCAGGGCTACACGACCGACGGTGCGGATGTACTGATCGGCTTCGGCGCGTCCTCCATCGGGGCGATGCCCAACGGCTATGTCCAGAACGACCCGGCGATCGACCGGTACGGCGAAGCCGTCCGCGCCGGCCGGCTGCCCATCGTCAAGGGCAAGCAGTTGAGCGCCGACGACCGGATGCGCCGCGACCTGATCGAGCGCCTGATGTGCGACCTTGCCGTCGACCTGGACGATGTCGCGGCCCGTCACGGCGTCAACGCGGAACTGTTCGCCCCCGACCTCGACAAGTTGGCTCCCCTGGCGGCGGACGGGCTGGCGCGGATCGACGGCCATCGCATCACAGTCCCGGAAGACGTGCGCCCGCTGGTCCGCGCGGTAGCGGCGGCCTTCGATCCCTACCTCGACGTGGCGGCGATGCGGCACTCGAAGGCGATCTGATCCGGCCCCTCTCTCCGTCCCGTCTGGTATTACCCTCTGGTTTTCTGCGGTCATTTGGGCCAAAACTAAGGGAATGCCAGAGGGATGGCGGATGCCATGAGAGAGAAGACCGCGCGATGATCACGCTGTACAGCTATCCTTCGCCCAATGGGCACAAGGCCTCGATCATGCTCGAGGAGACCGGATTGCCCTACGAGACCGTCCGGGTGGACATGACGGCGGGCGAGAACCTGGAGCCCGGCTTCCTCGCCATCAGCCCGCTCGGCAAGATCCCCGCCCTGATCGACCACGATGCCGCCAAGGCTCCGCGCCGCGTCTTCGGCTCCGGCGCCATCCTGGAATATCTTGGGGAAAAGACCGGCAGGTTCCTGCCGACCGACATCTGCGCCCGGACTGAAGTCTGGAACTGGCTGGCCTTCGGCGTCAGCGATGTCGGCCCAACCTCCGTCGACATGTTCCGCTTCGGCGTCCGCGCTCCTGAGAAGCTCCCCTACGCGATCGAACTGTTCAAATCCGAACTGCACCGCTGCTACCGCGCGCTAGAAGCCCAGCTTTCCCAGACCGAATATCTGGTGGACGGCGAGTACACCATCGCCGACATCTCCGTCTTCCCCTTCATCGCCGTAGCCTCCCAGACCGCCCCGACGCTGTTCGAGACATACCCCAGCATGAAGCGCTGGCACGACCTCGTCAGCACCCGCCCCGCCGTGCAGCGCGGGATGGTAGTGCCGGAGTAGCGGCGTTCATCGGCACCATGAAATGAGAAAGCAGGGAAACGCCCTCAGTCTCGAAAAACACCGGCGCGCTTGACGAGTTCGGCTCGCTGCCGGTTCCATTTCGCCTTCACTTCCTCATTAGAAATACGCATTGCCGTAGGGTCATCGGCTTCGCGCAATGCGCGTTCGACCTCGCCTTGAAACCAGTCGGCATGCTGGCGCAGGTTCACTTTGGGCTCGAGTTCAGGTGCTGATGCCGCCCCTGCGTCTTCTTCCATCACATTCCCCCAATCACGCAGTTGCGGCTATGCCTGCTTGTAGACCGGCGTTCGCCCGTGAGCCAAGGCTGATCTATGACGCCTCGCCCTGGCTAAAGCTTCCGGCCCTTGGAAGGAAGCCGCGACAAGGCGTTGGCCCGCCGCTTGCTATGGGATGCCCGACCCCAAGCCCCAGGGCTGACTACAGGAACGGTGCAATTGCGTTTACTGGTCGTCGATGAAAACCCCGAACGCTCCGATGTCGTGCTCGCCGGCCTCAAGGAGGCCGGTTATGACGTCGTTGCGATCATCAGCAAAGACGACGATCTGCGGCAGTCGATCAAGGCCCATCAGCCCGACCTGATCATCATCGACCTGGAATCGCCGTACCGCGACTATCTGGAAGACCTGATCACGATCAACCGCGAGAACCCGCGCCCGATCGCGATGTTCGTGGCGCAGGAAGACAACACGCTCATTTCCGAGGCAATCGAAACCGGCGTCAGCATCTATGTCGCCGACGGCCTCAGCCCGAAGATGGTCAAGTCGATCCTTCAGATCGCCATCGTCCAGTTCAGCAAGTTCCGCAAGCTTCAGGAAGAGCTGGATAAATCGAAGGTCGCCCTGGCCGACCGCAAGGTCGTGGAACGCGCCAAGGGCCTGCTGATGGCACACAAGGGACTGACCGAGGAAGAGGCATACCGCTTCCTCCGGAAGCTCGCCATGGACCAGAACAAGCGTCTTGCCGAGATCGCGGAGAGCATCCTGTCGCTCGCCCAGCTTTTCAAAGGCTGATGCGACAATCTGTACAAGCCCTTGAAAAACATCAGTTTCGAATGAACAGCACCAAACTCAAACTGCCCATTTTTTGAACAAATACGGTAAATGCCTGTTTTTTAACCGAGCTATGATGATGAATTGTGCAGTGCATCATCGCCCGTCACGTGCTTCCAGCCCTGCCACCAAGCGTTTCCGCCACTTTCCGCATCTGCGAACGATTGGCACGGCGCTTGCTAGATAAACAGCGCGGTGCGGCGATCCAATGGCGGAGCGCCAGCCGCAACCAGATACAGTGTCGGTCCAACGGCGGAACGACCTACCCCGGATAATGGCGTCCGGAACATCGAGCGGCTCTTTAAACAGCCCGCCCGACGTTCCGAGACGCCTTTTTTATTGCCGAAATTCGGCAAATGGAGTGATCGATGTCGAAGGTTCCCTCACTGCCCAACTCCAGCAAACCCGCCGTCCGCCACGACCGTCGCGGCATCCTCAAGACCGGTGCCGCCATCGCCAGCACCGCAGCATTGCTCTCCGCGATCAAGGCGGTTACTCCGGCAGGCGCCTGGGCAGCGGGCACCGACGGCATCGAAAAGCCGAAGCTGAACCTGGGCTTCATCCCGCTGACCGACTGCGCCCCGCTGGTCGTCGCCTCCGAAAAGGGCTTCTTCAAGAAGCACAGCCTGGAAGTAGCCCTGTCCAAGGAAGCCTCCTGGGCCAATATCCGCGACAAGGTGATGATCGGCGCCCTCGACGGCGCCCACATGCTGGCCGGCATGCCGCTGGCAGCCACTCTAGGCATCGGCGCCATCAAGCAGGCCACCGTCACCGGCTTCGCCATGGACCTCAACGGCAACGCGATCACCGTCTCCACCGCCCTCTACGAGCGAATGATGGAGATCGATCCCGAAGCCATGAAGAAGCGCCCGATCAGCGCCGCAGCCCTCAAGAAGGTGATCGACGCCGACAAGAAGGCCGGCAAGGAGCCGCTGACCTTCGCCATGGTGTTCCCGGTCAGCACCCATAATTACGAACTGCGCTACTGGATGGCCTCTGCCGGCATCGATCCCGACGAGGACATCCGCCTGATCGTCATTCCGCCGCCGCAGATGGTCGCCAACCTCCAGGCCGGCAACATCCAGGGCTATTGCGTCGGCGAGCCATGGAACGCCCGTGCCGTCCAGGCCGGCATCGGCCGCACGCTGGTCACCAACTACGACATCTGGAACAACAAGATCGAGAAGGTCTTCGGCGTCAGCCAGGAATGGGCCGATGCCAACCCCAACACCCACAAGGCCCTGATCCGCGCCCTGATCGAAACGGCGGCCTGGATGGACGAGCCGGGCAACCGGATGGAAGTGGTCGAGATCATCTCGCAGAAGGCCTATGTCAATGCGCCCGCCGACGTCGTCAAGATGTCGATGACCGGCACCTTCCAGTACGCGCCGAAGGAGCCGGCGCTGCCGATGCCTGACTTCAACGTCTTCCACCGCTAT
>DASQKT010000270.1:0-3725 GCA_035630415.1 Skermanella sp. | reverse complement strand
CTGCCGCGAAAGCTGCTTCCCAGCTAACCGTGCCGTTGAGGGCCAGCGCTACGCCGGCTGCTATCGCGACGTCTTCCAGCAGGAAGGTGATGAGGACCAGCGAGGGCAGGAGCAGCCAGGGCTCGGTCGAGAATGCCACGATGGAGGAAAGGCCGGCTAGCCAGTCGGCAGGCATCGTCAGCATGTCATGTCTCCCGCACGGGCTATGGCGTCGCGCACTGCCGCCGTCGCGTTCCAGGGTAGGAAGTGATCCGCCCCTTCCAGCACGATGGTCTCGACATGGCAGGCGCCGGTGAGGTTGGCCGCCGCGTAGGCGGCGTTCGAGAAGGGCACCAGGTCGTCCTTGGTGCCATGGACGATCAGGACCGGGCAGCGGATCAGCGGCAGCTCGGCCCGGAGCGCTTCGAGCTGCGGCTTGAGGTCGAGCAACTCGGCGTTGGCGTTGCGGATCATGCGCGGCAGGAGCGCCCGGACGGGCGCCCAGGCGCCGACGCGCTGAAGCGGATGCACTTCCTCCATAGCCGGGTCGAGCGATGCGGCGAGCAGGATCAACGCCCGCACCCGTTCCGGATGCCGTGCGGCGACAAGGGCGGCGACCGGCCCTCCCAGGGAGTGGCCGAGCAGGATGGAAGCCCGGTCGGGCGGCAGCAGGGCGGCTACGGCATCGGCCTGATGCTCCAGGGTGGTCATCGCTCCCTCGGGGCCGCTGTCGCCGAAACCGGGACGGTCGAGAGCCACGACCTCGAACCCCGGCGGCGGGTCGGCCAGGAAGTCGGCCCAGCCGACGGCGGAACCGGGGGTACCGTGGATCAGGATCAGCCGGGGCTTCGCGGCGTCCCCGGAAATCAGGTAGCTGATCGTGACCGGTTCCGCATCGAGCATGCCGCCATTCATCGTCAGGGCGTGACGCAGCGGCGCCATCGCTTCCGCCGGCGTCGCCGGACCTGGGATATTGCAGGCGGTCATGCCGAAGGCGGCGAGGATCATTCCGGCGGCGCGGAGGGTGGTTTTGCAGCTCACGCGCATATTCCAGGACGGGTGGACGAACCGCGCTCGGTCCGCATGCGGCTGTCCCGATGAAGTTGCTGGAACCACGTCTGCTGCGCCGTGCTGCCGCCCAGCAGGAACATGCGCGGCAGCACGGGGCCGAGGACAGCGGACGCTTCGACGAACCGGCCCCGCGCATGGGCCTTGAGCGCGCGGGCAGCGGGAACGGCGACCTCGCTCCAGATGGGACGGCTGGGCGATGGAGCCGTCTCGGCATAAGCCTCCATCGCTGCCAGCATGCCGGTCACCGCGTCGATCTCGCCGGCTCGCGCCAGGGCGTAGAGGTAGTGGAGGTCGAGAAAGGCGTTCTGGCGGTCGTGGATACGGGGAAGGACATGGGCCGCGACATCGGTCCACCGGTCGCCGACATCGACGCCGCGCAGTTCCAGCCGCGACAGCAGGGAAACGGCGTTGACCTGATCCTGGACATAGGTTTTTCGCACGCCCCAGACACGGGTGTCGAACAGCGCCAGCGATGCGGCGGCATCGTCCATGTCCAGCCGGAACAGGGCGGCGTGCCACCAGTTATGGGTATACATGAAGCTTGAGCAGCGATCCCAGGTGCGGGACAGCGGCGTCAGGAAGGCCAGTCCGTTCTCAGGATTGCCGCGCGCCTCCAGCACGTGGGCGACGGCATGCTGTGCCCAGGGATCGTCACGATTCATATCGACGGCGCGACGGCCCGCATCCTCGGCGGCGTCCAGCGCCCCTGCCTGTTCCAGCGCGAAGGCCAGCATGCCCCAGGAGTAGCTGTGCTCCCGCCCGTGCGGCAAGGCAGCTTCGGCAAGTTCCCGCATTCCGGCGCGGTCGCCCCGGTTGAGCTGGTGGATCTGGGCCAGCTTCAGGTTCAGCAGGTCGCGCGGCCAGCCGACTGCTATCCGGCGATGGAAATCGAGTGCCTGTTCCGGTCTGCCCGCTCCCCAAGCATCGAGTGCCGCCACGGTCAACCGTTCCCGCTCGGTAGCGCCATGAGCCAAGCCACGGGCACGCGTCAGGTACGGTGCGGCCTTGTCCAGCCCTTCGGCGGTCTGAAGGAACAGGTACAGCGCGCCGGCATAGGCTTGGAGCAGGGCACAGTCGGGATCGGCGTCGGCAGCGGCGAGCAGGGCGCCGGCTTCCTTGCCGTGGCTGAGGACTTCAAGAGTGAAGCGGTCGATCGCCTCGACGGTGGCGGGTGTGGCCGTCGTAACGGCGTGCCCGAAGCGGTCGTGCCGGGTCGGCATGGTATCAGCTCCTTTTCAAGCTGGCGCCGGGGCGGCCGAACGGCAGGACCGCTTGCAATGTGGACCGGTGAAGCATCAGGATTCCAGCCGACGCGACCCAGACTCCGCAAGCCAGCGCGAAAAGCTGGCCACCGTCCAGGCTGCCGTCGGTGTTGACCACCTGAACGCCGAGCGGCGTGAACAGGTGGAAGAAGATGGCGCCGCTGATGACGCCGAGCGCCAGCAAGGCCCCGGCGCCGTGGAGGAGCACCCGCCCGGTCAGGAGTCCTGCCAGCAGCAGAAGCGACGCCACGAGTTCGGCCGAGCCGACGACGTACTGGCTGAAGATGCCGTTCCGGGCGAAGAGACCGGCGAAACCCAGGCTGGCGCCCCAAGCGTCCAGGGTGCCGAAGATGTACTGAGTTTCCGGACTGTCGGTGAACTTGAAGAACAACGACTGGATGAAGACGAAGGCGACATAAAGGGACAAGGCGCCTGCGAGAAAACGGCGTTTTCGGTCAGTCATCGCGGCGGCTCCCTTACTTGGTCAGGACAGTGGGCCAGTTGCGGTCGGCGCTGGCGATGAAGCCGGGTATGTCCTTTTCCCAGCGCTGCTGGACCTCCTGGTCGTAATTCAGGTACAGCTTGCCACCGGCGATCTTCCAGCGCTGCGGATCTCCCGACGCCGTATAGCCCTGCGCCACGGCCCAGGCGCAGTAGCCGCCGTATTGGGGAGCGTATTTCTCCGGCGCAGCGACGAAGAGGTCCCTGTTCTCGGCGGAGGCGAAGCGCCATTCGGCATTCATCCAGCGCGTCTGGAATTCCTTCTTGCCCTCGACCGGCTGTCCCTTGGTGAAATAGGCGACTGGATCGTAGCCGCCGACGGCGAGGCTGCTGAAGAAGCCGGTATAGATCGCCGATTCCTTCGCCGCTGCCGGATTGGCGATGGACCCGAATCCCGCGATGACAGCCAGTGCTACGATCAACGAGCGCACGATGCGCCGAAGCACCAAACTGCAAAACATCATGAACCTCTTTGAAGTTCTGAGTACTGCACCACGATGTTCCGAAAGACGATGCTGGAAAACTCAATTCGGCTCACTAAAGCGTGAACATGTTCACATGATCGTGATTATTACGATGATAATTCGTGAACGGATATGGATGTTTACGATCGTATTGTTTGAAACAGATCTGTCCGTCTTCATATGCGCCGTCTGCCGGAACGGTTGGAAAGCTGTATGATCCACTGGATCGTCGCCTTTGCGGGCGGCTCCGACCAGGGGGAGTGTTCCTTACGTGACCGCGCATCAGCATTCGGAATTTTCGGCGGCGTTGGGACGGCCCATGACGGCTCAGGCGGAAGATCGCCGGATGACGCCTCCCGGCCCGATGCGCAATGCACGGATCTTCGCGTGGTTGATCACCGTGCTGGCGATTTGCATGGCGGTGGACACGATCGGCTTCCCCTGGCCG
>DASQKT010000269.1:0-5957 GCA_035630415.1 Skermanella sp. | reverse complement strand
AAAATGACCCCATGCGGCAATCCGTCAGCCATTGGTCATTCGGCCGTTGGTCATAGTGTGCGCTCTTCCCGCACTGCACACAACAACACGAGACCGAACACCAGCAATAGGACTATGGTTGCCATCCCCGCCCGTTGACTCTCGAACGATTCGGTGGCCCACGCCAGCGCCAGCGGTCCTAAGAACGAGACGGCCCGGCCGGATAAGGCGTACGGCCCGAACATCTCGGTCTCCATCGCGGGCGGCGACAGCTTCGCCATCATGGTCCGCCCCGCCGCCTGCGCCGGCCCGACGAAGATCCCCAACCCCAGCGCCAATCCCCAGAAAGCGGTCTGCGACTCGGCAAACAGCAGCGGAATGCCGAACGCGACCAGCCCAACGAGGCATCCCATTATCGTCCGCTTCGGCCCGATCCAGTCGTCGATCCAGGCGAAGCCGAAGGCGCCCGCCGCCGACGCCACGTTCAGCGCGATCGCGAACAGGACGATCTGCTGGAACGACATGCCGAACGTCCCCGCCGCATAGATCCCGCCGAAGGCGAACAGCGTGTTCAACCCGTCGCGGTAGAGCGCGCTGGCGATCAGCCAGCGGACGATGTTGCCGTAGCGCCGGATGTGCCGCAGCGTGTCCAGCAGCGACTTCAATCCCGCCCGCACTGCCTCCCCCAGCCCGATCCCAGTCGAAGGCTGGTCCGGCGTCACCAGGAACAGCGGCAGCGCGAACACCGCGTACCACAGCGCCACCAGCAAGGCGGTCGCCCGGACATTGGCCTGATCCTCCGTCCCGATCAGGCCGAAAAGCGGGTTCTCCGCCTGCACCAGCCCGAACAGCGACAGCACCAGACAACCCAGGCCGCCGATATACCCAAGCCCCCAGCCCCAGCCGGAAACCCGGCCGGTGAATCCCGGCGGCGCCAGCGCCGGCAGCATCGCATTGTAGAAGACGTTCGCCAGTTCGAACGTCACGTTGGTCAGCGCGATCAGGACCAGACACGGCAATACATAGGCCGGCTCCGGCTTGACGAACCACAGCAGCGCCGTCCCCGCCACGGTCAGCGCCGTGAACAGCGCCAGCCACGGCTTCCGCCGCCCGCTGCGGTCGGCGATGGCGCCGAGCACGGGGCTGAGCACCGCCACCGCGATGCCGGAAACCGCCACCGCCCTGCCCCACTGCGCCGTGCCGATCACTTCCGATTCGGCGACGCCTCGGGTGAAATAGACACTGAAGATGAAGGTGCCGATGACCGTGTTGTAGGCCGACATGGCCCAGTCATAGAAGCACCAGGACAGGATTGCGCCACGCTTCTTCACTCAATACCGCTCCTGTCCGCCCGAAGCGCCGGCTCAGCGCTTCATGATGGCGCCCAGGATACCCCGCGCGATCTGCCGGCCCAACTGCGTTCCAAGGCTGCGGAGCGCGCTGTTGACCATCGCCTCCCCCGGACTCTGGCGCGGCGCCGCCGCGCGCGGCTGCTTCGGAGCGGGAGCCGGCTTCGGCGCTGGCGCCGGTCTGGAAGACGAACTGCCGGGCCTCGAATACCCCGAAGCCGAACCGGCAGCCGAAGCCTCCACCGCCGGCTTCGCCGCCCGGTCGCGCAGATGCTCGTAGGCCGACTGGCGGTCCACCGGACGGTCGTAGATCCCATTGACCGGACTGCCCGTCAGCAGCGCCGCCCGCTCCGACGCGGTGATCGGCCCCAGCCGGGACCCCGGCGGCGCCATCATGACGCGCTGGACGACGCCGGGGATACCCTTGTCCTCCAGCAGCGAGACCAGCGCCTCACCGACCGCCAGTTCCTGGATCGCGGTCGCCGCGTTGAACTCCGGATTGGCGCGGAAGGTCTCCGCCGCCGCCTTGACCGCCCTCTGGTCGCGCGGCGTGAAGGCGCGCAGCGCGTGCTGCACCCGGTTGCCCAACTGGCCTAGCACCTCCTCCGGGATGTCCAGCGGGTTCTGGGTGATGAAATAGACGCCGACGCCCTTGGACCGGATCAGCCGGACCACCTGCTCCACCTTGTCGACCAGCGCCTTCGGCGCGTCGTCGAACAGCAGGTGGGCCTCGTCGAAGAAGAACACCAGCTTGGGCTTGGGCAAGTCGCCCGCCTCCGGCAGCTCCTCGAACAGCTCGGCCAGCATCCAGAGCAGGAAGGTCGCGTAGAGCCGGGGCGAGCGCATCAGCTTGTCGGCGGCCAGAAGGCTGACGATGCCGCGCCCCTCCGGCGTCACCCGCATCAGGTCGGCCAGTTCCAGCGCCGGCTCCCCGAAGAACTTCTCCGCCCCCTGCTGTTCCAGCACCAGCAACTGACGCTGGATCGCACCGACCGAAGCCTTGCTGACCGTGCCGTACCGCGTCCCCAGGTCGGAAGCGTTGTCGGCGACATAGGCCAGCATCGCCCGCAGGTCCTTGAGGTCAAGCAGCAGCAGCCCTTCGTCGTCCGCCACCTTGAACGTCAGGTTCAGGACGCCTTCCTGGACGTCGTTCAGTTCCAGCAGCCGCGCCAGCAGCAGCGGCCCCATCTCGGAAATCGTCGCCCGGATCGGGTGCCCCTGCTCGCCGAAGACATCCCAGGCCACCGTCGGGTTGGCCTCCATCACGTGGTCGGCGATCCCCAGCAGAGCGGCCCGCTCGGCGATCTTCGGGTTGGCCCCGCCTGCCTGACTTATCCCCGCAAGGTCGCCCTTGACGTCCGCCAGGAAGACCGGCACGCCGGCCTTGGAAAACCCTTCCGCCAGCACCTGAAGCGAGACGGTCTTGCCGGTGCCCGTCGCCCCCGCGATCAGCCCGTGCCGGTTGGCGTATTTCAGCAGGAGCGCCTGAGCCTCTCCCCCGCCCTTGCCCACGAAGATCGAATCACCCGCCGTCATGCCGCCGCTCCTCAGTCCAGGTTTCGACGGGATTGAGAATGCCAGCAATCGTGGAGAATTCCATACCACCGTATCGAGTCATCGGCGGAACAGCACCCAGTTGACTCCCCCACCCCCGAAAATGCTATTTTTCCGCCACCGCACGGGCATAACTCGCCCGGAGCGCCTATATGCATTGCCACACTCAACGCGTAACGCGGATCGACACGCGCATCAGGGTTCAGCATTTGACCAAGAAGAAACTGTTCATCAAGACCTGGGGCTGCCAGATGAACGTCTATGACAGCGCCCGTATGGCCGATGTCCTGGCTCCCCTGGGCTATCAGCCGGTCGAGGCCCCCGACGGGGCCGATATGGTCATCCTGAACACCTGCCACATCCGCGAGAAGGCGTCGGAGAAGGTCTTTTCCGAACTCGGTCGCCTGCGCATCGAGAAGAACCGTCAGTCCGCCGAGGAAGACGGCCGCCGCATGATCATCGCCGTCGCCGGCTGCGTCGCGCAAGCCGAGGGCGAGGAGATCATGGCCCGCGCGCCCTTCGTGGACATGGTGTTCGGCCCGCAGACCTACCACCAGCTCCCCGAGATGGTCGCCAGAGCCAGCCGCGCCGCCGGCGAGCGGGTGCTGAACACCGACTTCCCGGTGGAGAGCAAGTTCGACTTCCTGCCGGGCGAGAGTGCGGCCACCGGCGTCTCGTCGTTCCTGTCGGTCCAGGAAGGCTGCGACAAGTTCTGCACCTTCTGCGTCGTGCCCTATACGCGCGGCGCCGAGTTCTCGCGTCCGGCGGCACAGATCATTGCCGAGGCCCGCCGCATGGTCATCGCTGGCGCCCGCGAGATCACGCTGCTCGGCCAGAACGTCAACGCCTACCATGGCGACGGCCCCGCCTCGGGCACCACCTGGGGCCTCGGCCGCCTGATCCGCGAGCTGGCGGAGATCGACGGCCTGCTCCGCATCCGCTACACCACGTCGCATCCGCGCGACATGGACGACGACCTGATCGCCGCCCACGGCGACGTTCCCGCCTTGATGCCGTTCGTCCATCTGCCGGTGCAGAGCGGTTCCGACCGCATCCTGGCGGCAATGAACCGCAAGCACACGGCTGACGACTATCGCCGCATCATCGACCGGATGCGGAAAGTGCGGCCCGACTTGGCGCTGTCGTCGGACTTCATCGTCGGCTTCCCCGGCGAGCGCGACGCCGACTTCGCGGAATCGCTGCGCCTGATCACCGATATCGGTTTCGCCCAGGCCTATTCCTTCAAGTACAGCGCCCGTCCCGGCACGCCCGCCGCCGGCCTGGACGATACCCAGATCCCGGAAGCCGTGAAGACCGAGCGGCTGGCCTCGTTGCAGCAACTGCTCAACGCCCAGCAGGTCGCCTTCAACGAAGCGTCCATCGGACGCACGATGCCGGTCCTGCTCGACCGCTCGGGCAAGCGGCCCGGTCAGCTCATGGGCCGCAGTCCTTATATGCAGTCGGTGCCGGTCAACGCGCCGCAACGCCTTGCCGGAACGGCGGTTGATGTCCGTATCACCGCCGCCCATGCCAACAGCCTTGCCGGCGAACTGGTGCTGGCGGACGGCGTTACCGGCCTGACCGCCGAAACCAGGACCACGCCAGCCATGAACTTCTCCGAACCCCCAGCCTGTGAGGTAACTGCTTGACGGGGCTCCCCGACCGTCGCATCGACCTGTCCTTCGACGACAATCGGCTGTTGCCGCTGCTTTACGGCGAGCATGACAGCCACCTCGCCCGGATCGAAACCCAGCTCGGCGTCTCCCTGATCAGCCGTGGCAACACCCTGACGATCTCCGGCCCTCCCGATGCCTCGGAAAGCGCCCGTGCGGCGCTGGACGCGCTGTGGGAACGGCTGAAGCGCGGCATGGTCGTGGGAACTGCCGAAGTGGACGCCTCGCTCCGCATGGCGACCGGTGTCGGCGACGGCGCCGCCCGTGCGCTCGCGATGCAGGCGATCGCCCGGCCCGACTTCAACGTCAAGACCAAACGCCGGTCGATCTCGCCGCGCAGCCCGACCCAGGCCGCCTATATCCAGGCGCTTCAGGAAAACGAGCTGGTGTTCGGCCTCGGTCCCGCCGGCACCGGCAAGACCTATCTGGCGGTGGCCCAGGCCGTCGTCGCACTGACCAGCGGTCAGGTCGACCGCATCGTCCTGTCGCGTCCCGCCGTGGAAGCCGGCGAACGGCTGGGCTTCCTGCCCGGCGATTTGCGCGAGAAGATCGATCCCTACCTGCGCCCGCTCTATGACGCGCTCTACGACATGCTCCCGGCCGAGCAGGTGGCGCGCCGGCTGGGCAACGGCGAGATCGAGATAGCGCCGCTCGCCTTCATGCGCGGCCGCACGCTCGCCAACGCCTTCGTCATCCTGGACGAGGCGCAGAACACGACGCCGATGCAGATGAAGATGTTCCTGACCCGGCTGGGCGAGAACGGCCGCATGGCGGTGACCGGCGACACCAGCCAGATCGACCTGCCCAGCGGCACGAGGTCCGGCCTGAAGGATGCGATCGAGATCCTCCAGGGCGTGCCCGGCGTCAGCTTCGTCCAGTTCGGCGACGCCGACGTGGTCCGCCACCCGCTGGTCGGCCATATCGTCCGCGCCTATGACAAACACGATGCCGCCCGGCAGGAAGCAGAACGCCAGGGCGGCCGGTCGGCGGACGGATACCGACGATGACGGCATCGCCTGCCGAACGGCTCGACATCTCCTTCAGCCTGGAGTCCGGCGATTGGGAAACGGCGGCGGCCGACGTCGAACGACTGACCGAAGCGGCAGCCAGGGCCGCTTTCGAGGCCGCCGAAAAGCCGGATATCCTCGGCGGCGATACCCCGGTCGAGATGAGTCTGGTGCTGGCCGATGACGCCTTGGTCCAGACCCTCAACCGCGACTACCGCGATAAGGATAAGCCGACCAACGTACTTTCTTTCGCGTTATTGGACGATTTGGACGATACCGATGAGAGCACGGATGATGTCTTGGCGCGCGATGAGGGAATGCCTATACTGATAGGCGACGTGATCCTCGCGTTTGAAACCGTGCAGCGCGAAGCGCTGGAACAGGGAAAATCCTTC
>DASQKT010000268.1:0-3719 GCA_035630415.1 Skermanella sp. | reverse complement strand
CGGGGCGAAGAGGCCCGACTTCCACACGCCGGCAACGGCGATGAAGCACGTGGATTCCCGTTCTGCATCCCTCCTCAACTCGCGGTTTCTTTAGGGGCGTATCGGATCAAAGCTCCGCCGCCCGCCGTTTCCAAATCTGATGAAGGACAGGTGAGGGGGGGCAGGGAAAATGGAGTTCCGGTTTCCAGACGGGTTCATCTGGGGCGCCGCCACCGCCGCCTTGCAGATCGAGGGAGCCACGCGGGAAGACGGGCGCGGCCCGTCCCAGTGGGATGTCTTCTGCCGCGAGCATCCGGAGCGGATCTGGCAGGAAGCGACGCCCGACCTCGCCTGCGACCACTATCACCGCTGGTCGGAAGACGTTGGCCTCATCAAGCAGTTCGGCCAGAACGGCTACCGCTTGTCGATCGCGTGGCCCCGGATCATCCCGGACGGCACGGGCGCCGTAAACCCCGCCGGCGTCGCCTTCTACCGCAAGCTCTTCGCGGCATTGATCGACGCCGGGATCGAGCCCAACGTCACCCTCTACCACTGGGACCTGCCGGCTCCGCTGGCCGCAGCCGGCGGATGGGAAAACCCCGCCACCCTGGACGCCTTCCTCCGCTACGCCCGCGTCTGCTTCGAGGAGTTCGGCGATCAGGTCAAGCTGTGGTCCACCTTCAACGAGCCGTCCTGGTCCACGCTCAACGGCTACGTCACTGCATTGCATCCACCCCTCAAGCACGACTACAGGGCAGCCGTCCAGGTCGCCTACAATCTGATGGTCGCCCACGCCCGCACCGTCAAGCTGTTCCACTTGCTCGACAGCGGAGCGGGCAGGGGCATGATCGGCATCGTCCAGAACATGTGCCCGGTCTACCCCGCGACCGACAGCGCCGCCGACGCCAAGGCTGCCAGCATCGCCGACGCGGTCTATAACCGCTGGTTCATCGACCCCGCCGTGCTGGGCGAGTTTCCGCGCGAAGCGCTCGACCTCTACCGCGAGCATAACATCCTGCCGGAGATGAAGCGGGAAGACCTCGACGTCATCGCCGGCGACACCGTCGACTTCATCGGCGTCAACTACTACTTCCCGCACTATGCCTCGGCCGATGCGAATGAGACGATCTTCGGCCTCAATACCTCCGGCAACAAGGACGAGGACTGCCACTTCTCGATCAAGGGCCAGTTCAAGTTCGTCAAGAACCCTGCGGGCCGCTACACCGACTGGGCCTGGGAAATCTACCCTCCCGGCCTCTACGACCTGCTCGCCCGCGCCCACCAGTACCGCCCCGGCATGCCGATCTACGTGACCGAGAACGGCATCGGCGCCCAGGAAACCCTGAACGCCGAAGGCACCGTGGACGACCAGTACCGGATCGATTTCGTCCGTGAGCACCTGGAGGTGATCCACCGCGCGATCGGCGAGGGGATGAACGTGCGGGGCTATTACATGTGGGCGCTGCTGGACAACTTCAGCTGGCTGAACGGCTATAAGAAGCGCTACGGTTTCTTCTTCGTCGATCGCGACACCATGCAGCGCTATCCGAAGAAAAGCGCATACTGGTACCGCGACGTGGCGGCCCATAACGGCTTTTCCAGATGACACTAATCGCCAATAATTGCCGGAGACGGTTGCACGATGAACGATAACCAGCAATTCCGCGCCGTTATGTGGGATATCGACGGCACCCTGCTGCTCAGCGAGTCCATGCATTTCCGGGCCTTGCGCCACACGGTCGGGACCGAGGGCAAGCACGTCCCCGACGACTTCCACCACGAGATCGTCGGCCGTGCCGCCCGCGTCGTCTACCAGACGGTCCGCGACCGCTTCGACCTCGAGATGAGCTTCGACCAGTTCCGCCGCCTCAAATACGGCTACTACACCGAACACGCCCACGAAATCCAGGTCAGGCCCGGCGCCCTCGAAGCCTGGCGCACCTTCGAAGCACACGGCCTCCGTCAAGCCCTCGTCTCCAACTCCGACCGGATCGTGGTCAACGCCAATATCCGCGTGCTGGGGCTGGAGGAGCCGGGCTTCATCTCCGTCTCGATCAACGACGTGGTGAACGGCAAACCGCACCCGGAACCTTACCATCGCGGCGCAGCATTGCTGGGGGTCGAGCCGCACCAATGCATCGCCGTCGAGGACAGCCCGACCGGCGCCCGCGCGGCCCATGCCGCCGGCACCCGCGTCATCGCGTGGCCGGAGGACCTGGAACTGGAGTTCCCGCCGGAAATCCCAACCATCGCCGACATCGAGGCGGAGGTAGCGCACATCCTCAAGGTGTAGATTGGAGCAGAAGGGCAGGGTGGTGAACACCCAAGGGGGACTGAGCGTTCGGGAAAGCAGCCATATAAGCAAAATAAGCAAAACAACCGGACCCGCAGGGGCAGGAGCCACCGCGCACCGGTGAACATCAGGGAGGCACCATGCAGACGACTTCTCAGTCCAGCCTGAGGCCCGGCAGCCTGAAGATCGTCGCACCACTCGGGGGCATCCTCGTGCCCCTGGATCAGGTGCCCGATCCCGTTTTCGCCCAGAAGATGGTAGGGGACGGGATCTCCCTGGACCCCATCTCCAACGAACTGCTGGCGCCGGTCGCCGGCACCGTGACCCAGCTCCACAACGCCCACCACGCCCTCACGATCACGACCCCGGAAGGCATCGAAGTCCTGGTCCATATCGGCCTGGATACCGTGATGCTGCGCGGTGACGGCTTCTCGCCCCGCGTCAAGATGGGCGATACGGTCAAGGTCGGCCAGCCTGTCATCGGCTTCGACGCCGACCGCGTCGGCCGCAACGCCCGCAGCCTGCTGACCGAGATCGTCGTCGCCAATTTCGAACGCGTCGCCCAGATGACCCCCGCAACCGGGATGGTCGAAGCCGGCCGCAGCGTCATCCTGGAACTGACGCTCAAGGACGGCGCCGCGAACGGTGCAGGCATCGCCGATGCCGCAGCTCCCGGAGCCGAAGCGCAGTCCGACGGCATCCCGCTGCCGAACCACGCCGGTCTTCACGCAAGGCCCGCCGCCGTGCTGGCCGGCGCCGCGAAGACCTTCAGTTCCCAAATTCACCTGATCCGGGGCAACGACAAGGTCAACGCCAAGTCCCTGGTCGCGATCATGGGGCTTTCCACCAAGCAGGGCGATGTCGTCACGGTCAAGGCCACCGGCCCCGACGCCGACAAGGCAGTAGCATCCCTGGCCTCCCTGATCGCGGACGGCTGCGGCGAGAAGCCCGGCGAGGAACCGCAGTCCGCCGCCGATCAAGCGCCGGCAGCCGCCCGAGCCGTCGCCACCGACGCCAACGAGATCCCCGGTGTCCCGGCCTCCCCCGGTCTCGCCATCGGCCAGATCTTCCAGTACCGCCACGACGTGGTCGAGGTCGAGCAGAAGGGCGGCGCGTCAGCCGACGAGCGCCGCAAACTCGACACCGCCCTGGCCGAGGCCGGCAGCCAGATCGAAGAGCTGAAGGGGCACATGCGCGATGCCTCCAAGGCGAAGATCCTGGACGCCCACAAGGAACTCCTCGAAGACCCCGACCTCGTCAATCTGGCGCTCGACGGCATTGCGGGCGGCTCCAGCGCCGCCTATTCCTGGCGGGAAGCCTTCACCCGCTACGCTAAGCAGTTGGAAGGCCTCGACAATCCCCTGCTGCGCGAGCGCGCCACCGACATCCGCGATGTCGGCCGGCGGGTCCTGGGCCTTCTCGCCGGGGTCAAGCAGGAGAAGATCGA
>DASQKT010000267.1:0-5833 GCA_035630415.1 Skermanella sp. | reverse complement strand
TGCGCTCCGCCTCCGCCTTCGGGGCCAGCGCCGTGGTGCTGCCCGACCGCAACGCTCCCGAGATGACGGGAACGCTTGCAAAGAGCGCTTCGGGAGCCGCCGAGGGCGTCCCCCTGGTCCGCGTCGTCAATCTCTCACGCTCCCTGACGGAGCTGCGGGAAGCCGGTTACCTCTGCGTCGGGCTGGACGAGTCGGGCGGAAAAACGCTGGCCCAACTGACATTCCCGAACCGCGTCGCCCTTGTCCTGGGCGCGGAGGGCAGCGGACTGCGCCGTCTCACCATGGAACGGTGCGACGAAATCGCCCGCCTGCCGACCAGCGGACCGATCGGCAGCCTCAACGTTTCCAACGCGGCGGCCGTGGCGCTCTACGAGCTGGCCCGGCTGCGCTAAGGCTCACTTCGACAGGTCGATCCTGTATTTGCCAAAACCGTTGCCGCCGTCCGCCAGGTAGCCGATCCGGCTGCCGGCCGGTATGGCGTCACGGGCCTTCGGGAAGGACAGGAACGTGACTTCGGCGGCCCCTCCGATCGGGCTGAGCGACCAGTTCCCATCGGAGGCGGGGTCGATGGTCTTCCGGTCGAAGATGTAATGTTCTCGGCGAAAATATCACCTCGCCCTTGTCCAACGCCGTTTGCGGCGCTAGTCTCCCCGCCGTTCGACAAGGAGCCGGCTTAGCACAGTGGTAGTGCAGCGGTTTTGTAAACCGAAGGTCGGGGGTTCAAATCCCTCAGCCGGCACCAGTCGAAAGCGGCGCAATTTGGCGCCACTGGCATCAAGCTGCCTTTGCCGCCTGCCAAGCATCATACCCAGCACAAGCCAGCGCTACCAGCCGGGGGATCGGTCGATCCTTGGCATAGTAGGCAACCTGCCTTCTGCTGATGCCCAGTACCGCTCCCGCCGCGTCCAGAGTCAGCCCGTGACGATCAAGCAAGCTCCGGAACTGCGCATTCGTCATGGACTCGGCGGCTAAGCGTTCAACTGTCGTCGCAGCCATATCGATGCGGCCTTCATCCCAGACAAGCGTGTCGCCATCCTCACCAAGTTGAACCGAGGCGAACAGCTCGACATCGATTCGCAACGGCTGAAAAATCCGGTACTGCATGATGACGGGCGCAAGATCCACGGTCTCTGTCATGCCCTTTCGCAGGCCGTCGGCCCACGTGACGGATACGACGTGTTCATGGGCATGTTGAATGCCGGCGATACGCGGCATCGGGTCCCCGATGGTGACGATATCGGTTTCGCGCATTACGCTAAGTTTATCCAATTACAACACGGTCGGCACCGACCATTCGCCCTCAGCAAACAGTGCATAATGTGCACTATGCATCTTTCCCGTCAAGCGACAGTCCGGAACCAACCTCCCGCCGGCCGGTTCACTTCCCTGCCGATCGAGCGCAGCACCTTGCGCGCTCCGGAGAAAATTTCCCGGCAATAGCCGCTCACAGATGCAGGAAGAGCAGACATGGCCGACCGTGAAACGTCCCGCGATATGGGTGCCGCCCACAACGCCCCCGTCACTCCCGATCCCGCCAGCACGGCCAGCCCCGACCCAGTCGAGCGCGGTCATCTGCGCGACCAGATCGACAGCGGCAAGTTCCGGGACAAGGTCGCGGCACCCGATCCGGCGGCCTCTCCTCTCGGCACCGACGACGAAGCCGCAGGGAGCCCGACGCCTGCATCGACAGTCAGGTACGAAAGCCCATCGGCACCAGCCTATGCGCCGGAAGGTTCGCATTCTGAAGATACGCCGCCCAGCCGCAGGGGGCCGATGATCGCGGTGGCTATCGTTGCCGTCTGCCTGCTGATCGGCGTCGTGATTCTGCTCTCCAGCGGCTGATCCCTGGGTTTCCTCCCGCCAAGACCTAAGTCCCCAACCTTATGAACTACTACCCAGGTCTGCATATGCCGTATTCGACACGTCATACCCCATCAAGACGATAGGAACCGGAAACGATTGATCGCGTTGACCACTAGCAAGAAGGATGTCCAGGGAATACAATCTTATGTCGAAAACAATACTAATTACAGGCGGAGCGGGTTTCATTGGCTCTCATTTGGCCGATGAACTTATTTCAGCCGGCCATAAAGTTCGAATTTTGGATAATTTGTCGGAACAGGTTCACGGCCCCAGTAAATCGAGGCCGGATTACTTGAACCGGGCGGCGGAATTGCAGGTCGGTGACGTCCGTGATCCTGCGGCAGTCAAGGCCTCCCTCAAGGGCGTCGATGCGGTCTACCATTTCGCGGCGATGGTCGGTGTCGGCCAGAGCATGTATCAGGTCGACGACTATGTCGGCGTCAACGACCTTGGCACCGCCATCCTGCTCCAGGCGCTGATCGAGCGGCCTGTCGAGCGTCTGGTGGTCGCCAGCAGCATGAGCATCTACGGCGAAGGCCTCTATCGCGATGCCCAGGGCCAGATCGTCACGGCCGGCGAGCGCAGCCTCGCCAACCTCAAGGATGGCAAGTGGGAACCGGTCGGAGCCGACGGCGGCAGGCTCGAGCCGCAGCCGACCCCCGAATCCAAGGCCCCGACGCTGTCGTCCGTCTACGCGCTCAACAAATACGTCCAGGAGCGCATGTGCCTGATGATCGGGCAGGCCTACAACATTCCAACCGTCGCGATGCGCTTCTTCAATGTCTACGGCACGCGGCAGGCGCTCTCCAATCCTTATACCGGCGTGCTGGCCATCTTCGCCTCCCGCCTGCTCAACGACAATTCGCCGATGATCTTCGAGGACGGCCTGCAACGGCGCGACTTCGTCCACGTCGCCGACGTGGCACGCGCCTGTCACCTTGCCCTCAATGCCGAAAAAGCCGCCGGCGAAGTCTTCAACATCGGCAGCGGCGAGAGCATCAGCGTGGCCGAAGTGGCGGAACAACTCGCATCCGCCCTGGGCAAGTCGCGGATCGCCCCGACGCTGACTCGCAAGTTCCGCGTCGGCGATATCCGGCACTGCTTCGCCGATATCGGCAAGGCCCAGCGCATCCTGGGTTACCGTCCGGAGGTCACGCTGTCCGACGGCATGACGGAGCTGACCGACTGGCTCGACGGGCAGATCGCCGTCGATCGGGTCGAGCAGGCGAGCAGAGAACTGGCGCAGCGGGGACTGGCGGTATGACGGTTGTGGCGGATCACCCCACCGAGCTGCCCGGCCTGACCGCATCCTTCCGCGCTGGTGACGATGCCCGAACGGAACAGGCCGTCGCGGCGCTCAAGCGCCTCGACATCCGGCGCCTGCGCGTTCCCCTGGCGGCGAGTACCGACGTCGCGGCTCCAGGGAGCGCCGAGTGGATCGACGCCCTGCTGCCGCGTCTGGCCGCCGATTTCGATCTGCTGGTCTGCTTGCCGTCAAACGCGCCGGAGCCCCTGATCGACGCGGTCACCCGACACGCGGGCATCCTCGGCGAGGTCGAAATCGTGGCGGAGCCCGGTAAACCCGCCCAGGCGCTTCAACTCGCATCCCGTTTCAAGGAGCTTGGCTTCCTGACGGTTGTCAGCGGGATCGACGTGACGGCGCTCGACCTGATCGCACCTGGGAGCGCACTGGGGATCACACCGGGGAACAGCCTGGATGCCGTCGATGTGCTCGGCATCGAAATGTTTTCCGGAACCGGTGCCGCCCTGCGGGAGAGCTGGAGCGATGTCATCGCTCCCTATGCCCAGGCTCTGGCAACCCATGGGGCGAAGCCCCGTCTGTGGGTCACCGGAGCCGGCTTTTCGACATGGCGTCATGACGAACGGGGCCAGATCCGCGCTTTCCTCGGCGTTGCGGAAGCACCTGTCGAGCGCGTCTACTGGTCGTCGCTCCAAGATGTCGACCCGCTGGAGCAGGGCGCACACGGTTTCCACGCGGACGAGCGCGACTACTTCAACGGTATTCTCCGGGCGGACGGTTCGCCCAAGCTGCTGGGCCGCCTGCTGGAAAAGGGCGGCATCACCGCCGTCCGCGCGCTTTACCGCCTCGGACGCCCGATGCCGGTAACTCCGGCCCGCGCCGGCAAGCCGGTGGTCATCACCGGCGGTGCCGGGTTCATCGGCACCAATCTAGCCGACCGGCTAGTACGCGAGGGCAACCGGGTCGTCGTCTACGACAACCTGTCCCGCCCCGGAGTCGAGCAGAATATCGAGTGGCTGAAGGCCACCCACGGCAATGCCGTGACGTTCGAGCTTGCCGACATCCGCGACCCCTATGTCCTGCGCGACGCGGTGTCCCAGGCTGGCCGGATGTTCCATTTCGCGGCCCAGGTCGCCGTCACGACCAGTCTGGTGGACCCGATCGCCGATTTCGAGGTCAATGCCCGAGGCACGATCAACCTGCTGGAAGCGATTCGCGCCCAGCCGGAACCACCGCCGCTGGTCTTCACCTCCACCAACAAGGTCTACGGCAAGCTGGCCGATGTCGGCCTCGAGCTGGACGGCGAAAGTTACGCGCCGACCGACCCGGCGTTACGTGCCCACGGCATCGATGAGTCGCGCCCGCTCGATTTCTACAGTCCCTATGGCGCGTCCAAGGGCAGCGCCGATCAGTACGTGCTGGACTATTGCCGGACCTACGACCTGCCGACGGCCGTGTTCCGCATGAGCTGCATCTACGGACCACACCAGTTCGGCACCGAGGATCAGGGCTGGGTCGCCCATTTCCTGATCCGGGCGCTTCAAGGCGAGCCGATCACGCTTTACGGCGATGGATATCAGGTTCGCGACATCCTGTTCGTCGAGGATCTGGTGGATGCTTTCCTGCTGGCGCAAGCCCATATGCCGGCGATCCGGGGCCAAGCCTTCAACATCGGCGGCGGCCCCGCCAACGCCACCAGCTTGGTGGAATTGCTCGATCGGATCGGCGAAGTCGCCGGCTGCCGGCCCGAGGTCAGCCATGGGCCATGGCGGCCGGGCGATCAGCTCTACTACGTCTCCGACACCGCCAAGTTCGGCGATGCGACCGGCTGGAAGCCGCGCACCGGCATCGCCAAGGGCATCGGGCTGCTGGCCGACTGGCTGACCGAAAATCGAGTCGTCCAGTCGCCCCTGCTCCCCCACTTCAAAGATCGTAGGGCGGCCTCATGAAATTCGCTCTGGTCAACCCGAATTGGAGCTTCGACGGCAGCATCTATTTCGGCTGCCGCGAACCTCACCTGCCGCTGGAATACGGCTACGCCAAAGCGCTGATCGAGCGGGCCGGCCATCAGGCCGAGATCATCGACGGCCAGCTCTTCGGCCTGTCGCTCGACCAGATCCGCGCCAAGATCGCAGACTACCGCCCGGACTTCACCGTCGTGACGACGGCGCCCAGTTACCTGTTCTGGCGCTGTGCCCCGCCGGAACTGCGGGTTCCCCAGGAAGTCATCGAAGCGGTGCGCGGCATCGGCGGCACCTTGGTCGCCGTCGGTCCCCACGGCTCGACCACGCCGCGCGCAGCCTATGCCAAGCTGAATGTCGATGTCCTGGTGATGGGAGAGTGCGAGGACCTGCTGCCCCGCCTCGCCTCCGAACCGTGGGATTCGATCCCATCGCTCTGCACGGGGCCGCGCGACGATCCCCGCGTCAACGGCGGCCCCTATGCGTCGCGCTTCACCGACCTGCCGGCCTTGTCGTGGCCTCAGGAGTGGATCGGCAGGCACCATCACCACCATCACCGCTTCGACAGCCAGCCCACGGGACCCGGCGCCGAGATGGAGACGTCGCGCGGCTGCCCTTATCGCTGCTCGTTCTGCGCCAAGGAGAACTTCCGCGACAAGTACCGCAAGCGGCCGCTGCCGGTGATCCTGGAGGAACTAGACCGGCTGATCGGCCAGGGCATCGAATACGTCTACTTCATCGACGAGAT
>DASQKT010000266.1:0-10888 GCA_035630415.1 Skermanella sp. | reverse complement strand
CCTCGTCCGGGACCATGTAGCTGCTGAAGGTCAGGTCTTCATGGTCGGGATACTGATATTCCCAGTACCACTGGTGACCGATCACCTTCAGCGTCATGTCGGCGTTCTCGGTCTTGTCGGTGTAATACAGAAGTTTGAACGACGGCACCGCGATCACCACCAGGATGACCACCGGCAGGACCGTCCACGCCACCTCGAGGATGGTGTTGTGGGACGTCCGGGTCGGGGTCGGGTTCGCCTTGGCGTTGAAGCGGACCATGACGTAGACCAGCAGCGCCAGCACCAGCAGGGTGATGGCGGTGATGACGACCAGCAGCAGGTTGTGGAAGTCGGTCAACTGCTCCTTCACCGGAGAGGCCGACTCCTGGAGGCCGAGCTGCCAGGGGTGCGCCACTCCGACGTCGTTACCCTGGGCCAGGGCGGCACCGGCGCTGCCGAATATGGAAAACAATAGGGCCGTCAAGACGGCGCTGATCCTGTGCACTTTCATCCCTAACCACTCTTCCTTGCGGCGGAGCCGCCGCTCCGCGTGTCGTGACGAACGCTGTCCCCCGCTTTGGCGCGGGGTGATTGTTCTATTGGCCGGGAGCCACCAAGGCTCACGGCGCCGAAGATCGCCATTGCGGTGAACATACCTGTTTGTTCATGACCCAATCAACCGGCGCTCCCGGCTGAACCGGTACATAGTGTCGCAGGCTTATCGGAATTGATCCTGCTCAAAGACTATTGGATTCTACATACGCGGTCAGGAGCCCCGGCGTCAACTTGACGCAGCAAACAGAATAGTCTGATTTAGCTCGATTTTCGCGGGAATCCAGGCGTTCGCGTCTCGCTGCGGTACGCGCGGAAAAAGCCTTATTTAGGAATTATCCGGGAAACCGGGGACCGAAGCGGCCATAACCTTTCCGACTCAGGAAGCAGCACTCACTCGTGTTCACCGCCGGTCACGACCTGGCGTATGCGCTTCACGCCCGACCAGACCAGGAAGAGCACGACCGGCACGGCCAGCCCGACCGCCAGATCGGGGTTTATCGGCAGCCCGGCGCCCTTCAGAGCCTTCGCGACGTACGAGACGATGCCGACCAGATAATAGCTGATGGCGACGACGGACAGCCCCTCGACGGTTTCCTGCAACCGCAGTTGCAGGCTGGCGCGACGGTCCATGCTCTTCAGCAGGTCGCGGTTCTGTTCTTCCAGCGCCAGATCGACCCTCGTCCGCAGCAGGTTGCTGGCGCGGGCGACGCGGGCGGACAGCGACTCCTGCCGCTTGGCGACCGCCTCGCAGGTGCTGACAGCCGGAGCCAGCCGCCGGGCCATGAACTCCGCGATGGTTTGCAGGCCCTCGATGCGGTCCTCCCGCAGTTCGGCGATGCGGCGGGCCACGAGGTCGCTGTACGCGCGGGCGGCGGTGAAGCGGTACGTCGTCTCGGCCGAGGTCTGCTCTGATTCGGCCGCCAGCTTCGAGAGTTGCTGGAGAAGCGCCTGCTCGTCTTCCATCCGGGCGATTCGGGTCGCCAGTTCCGTCAGTCGCGCCAGTTCCGCCTCGATCGCGCGGACCCTGGGCAGCACGCCGCGCGCCAGCGGCAGGGCCAGCAGCGCCATCATGCGGTAGGTGTCGATCTCGACGAGACGCTGGACCAGCCGGCCGGCCTGACGCGGCTTCATACCGTGATCGGCGACCACGAAGCGGCCGAAACCATCTGCATGTATCCGGAAATCGGTCCAGGCGGTAGCGCCGCCGCCGGCCATGCGGGAGCCGACGAAACCGTCCGATCCGAACACGCCCTGCAAGCCTTCCGGCGTCGCCATGGGCGACTCGCTGTGGACCAGCGCCAGATGGACGCCCGCCAGCATCTCGCCCGCCATGCCGGCCAGCCAATCCGGCGGCAGCGCCGCAAGCGCCGTTTCGGCGAAGCCGTCGCCGGCGCCGCTGGGCCGGAACACGGTATAGCTGCTGAACTCGGTATGCCGCTCCCACTTGATCCGGAACGTGCCCAGGTCGGCGCTGTGGTGGGTGGCGCCGGGAGGCGGCGGCGCCACGCCAGCCCGCTCGCACAGTCGGGCGAAGTGGGCACGGTCGATCTCCGAGTTCCCCTCCCCCGACAGCATGGCGAGATGGGTCACCCGCAGCGGGGACCGAAGGCCCTCGGCCGGACGGGCATGCATCTCGTTCGCCAGCGCTTCCCTCAGCGCATGGTCCTTCAGCGGCCGGTAGGCGGCGGCAAGCTTGGCGTTCGCGGTAGCGGTCACTGCGTCCATGTCATTTTCCATCGGCGTCGAATCAGGCGGCCGGCAAGGGGTGCGGCAGATTATCCGGTTTGCCGGCGGAAGGCTCGCGACAACTGGGCCTGCCTCATAGCCCCTTCGGCTGACTGCCCGGCGATCATATACGGTTGAATATGTTGTAGCGTTCCGGTAATGTTCCGTTCAAGCCAGCGATCTCGACCCCTGGTGACCCGGAGCGGCGACACGAAGCTTCAACGTGCCAGATCGGTGACCTTCCATGACGCTCCCAACAATGTCCCAAGGCCCTTTACCTCAATTTTCCCTTTTGTCGATATTCACCGATGCGGCGCGGGTAACCCGCTCCCCGGCCAGCCATGCGGAGGCTTCTCCAAACGGTGTCGCGTCGGCGTTATGGCGTGCTATACAGGCGCCAAATCCGTATCTCGTGTGAATGTCGATGATGACCCGTTTGTCTCCTTCCCTGATCCGCCTGATCGCCGGGCCTTGTCTAGCGCTGACCATGGCCGCTGCCCTGTCGGCTTGCGCCTCGACCGAGGAGACTCCCTATGTGGAGCGTCCGGTCGAGACGATCTATTCCGAGGCCGCCGCCGCCATGGATCAGGAGCGCTTCAAGGAGGCGGCGCGGCTGTTCGACGAGGTCGAGCGTCAGCACCCCTATTCCCAATGGGCGACGCGGGCTCAGTTGATGTCCGCCTTCGCGCATTATGAGGCGTTGCAGTACGACGACGCCATCATCGCGCTCGACCGCTTCATCCAGCTCCATCCGGGCAGCGAGGACATCGCCTACGCCTATTACATGAAGGGCCTCTGCTACTACGAGCAGATCACTGACGTGGGGCGTGACCAGCGGGTGACCCAGCAGGCCCTGGATGCGTTGGGCGAGTTGACCCGGCGGTTTCCGGAATCGCCCTATGCCCGCGATGCGGCGCTTAAAATCGACCTGACCAATGACCACTTGGCAGGCAAGGAAATGGAGATCGGGCGCTACTACCTGCGCCAGGGCTACCAGAACGCGGCCATCGGCCGTTTCCGCACCGTCGTCGAAAAATATCAGACCACCAGTCACGTGCCGGAAGCTTTGCACCGCCTGACCGAAGCCTATCTCGCTCTCGGCGTGGTGGACGAGGCACAGGCTGCGGCGGCCGTGCTGGGGCATAACTTTCCGGGCAGCGAATGGTACGTAGACAGCTACGCCCTGCTGGTGGACGCGAACGTGCGGCCGGAGAGCAGCAGCAAATCATGGATCAGCCGGGCCTGGGCCTCGGTGTTCTAAGACGGCCCATGCTGGCGGCGCTGACAATCCGGGACGTCGTCCTGATCGAACGTCTGGCGCTGTCGCTCAATGCCGGACTATGCGTGTTGACCGGCGAGACCGGCGCCGGCAAGTCCATCCTGCTGGATGCGCTGGGTCTGGCCCTGGGCGGACGCGGCGACAGCACGTTGGTCCGCCACGGCAGCGATCAAGCCTCCGTCACCGCCGAGTTCGACCTGCCCGACGACCATCCAGCACTAGCGCTGGTGCGCGAGCAGGGCCTGGATGTCGAGGATACCCTCGTCCTGCGCCGGGTCGTGACGGCTGACGGCCGCAGCCGCGCCTATGTCAACGATCAAGCGGTCGGCGTGACGCTGCTGCGCCGGCTGGGAGAAACCCTGGTCGAAGTCCACGGCCAGTTCGATACCCATGGCCTGCTCAATCCTCAGACCCATCGTTCCGTCCTCGACGCCTATGCCGGGCTGCAAACTTCGCTTGCCCAGGTCAGTGCGGCTTACCGCGCGTGGCGGCAGGTCGAGGTGGCGCGCAAGGAAGCGGCGACCGAGATTGGCCGGGCACGGGCGGAGGAGGAATACCTTCGCCACTCCGTCGCCGAACTGGACCAGTTGGACCCGCGCGCCGGGGAAGAGGAAGAACTTGCCGAAACCCGCTCGGTCATGATGCATCGGGAGAAGGTGGTGGAGGCAATGAACGCCGCCTTCGCTGAACTTGCCGGGGATCGCGGCGCCGAGCGTGGGATGAATGCCGCGCAGCGGGCGCTGATGCGGATCGTCGACAAGGCGGGTGGACGGCTCGAGCCGGTGATCGGCGCACTCGACCGCGCGCTGGCCGAAGTTGCCGATGCGGTGGCGACCCTTCAGGCGCTATCCAGCGACGAGGATCTGGACCCGCGCGGGTTGGAGAAGCTGGAGGAACGGCTGTTCGCGCTCCGCGCCGCCGCCCGCAAGCACAACATCGAGGTCGATAAGCTGGCGCTGTTGCGGGAGGACATGTCCCGGCGGCTCAACCTGATCGAGGACCAGGGCGACGCGCTGGAGCGGCTTGCCCGCGAGGCGGAAATCGCGCGCGAAGCCTATCTGGACGCGGCGAAGCGGCTGAGCGGCTGGCGCCGGGAAGCGGCGACGAAGCTGGACGCCGCCGTGTCGAAGGAGCTGCCGCCGCTCAAGCTGGACAAGGCGCGCTTCACGACGACTGTGGAGCCGCTGGAGGAATCCGCCTGGGGAGCGGAGGGTATCGACCGCGTCGCCTTCCTGGTCGCGACCAATCCCGGTTCGCCCCCAGGACAGATCAACAAGATAGCCTCGGGCGGCGAGCTAGCGCGCTTCATGCTGGCGCTCAAGGTGGTGCTGGCCGCTGTCGGCACGGTGCCGACCCTGGTGTTCGACGAGGTCGATACCGGCATCGGCGGTGCGGTCGCTGCCGCCGTCGGCGAGCGGCTGTCAAAACTGGGTCGCGATCGGCAAGTTCTGGTGGTAACACACAGCCCGCAGGTGGCGGCGCGCGGCGCGCACCATCTCAAGGTCCAGAAACAGGCGACGGAGGAACGGGTGACGACCGAAGTGGTGGAATTGAGCGACAGACAGCGGCGGGAAGAGATCGCGCGCATGCTCTCCGGCGCCAAGGTCACCGAGGAAGCGCGCGCCGCCGCCGACAGCCTGATCGCGGGGCGCGCCTGATGACGGCTGCGGCACGCCAGGAAGCGGCGGGAGCGCGGCAGTCGCTGAGAGAACTGGCGGTTGAGGACCTGTCCGCCGAGCAGGCCGGTGAGGAACTGGCAGCACTGGCGACCGAGATTGCCCACCACGACTCGCTCTACCACCAGCAGGACCAGCCGGAGATCGCGGACGCCGACTACGACGCGCTGAGGCGGCGGAACGACGCGATCGAACTGCGCTTCCCCGAACTGAAGCGGGGCGACAGCCCGTCGCAGAAGGTCGGCGCGGCCCCGGCAGCCGGGTTCTCGAAGGTTCGGCACGCGGTGCCCATGCTCTCGCTCGGCAATGCCTTCGCCAGCGAGGATGTCGAGGAGTTCGTCCAGCGCATCCGCCGCTTCCTCAACATCAAGGAAGACGAAGCGGTCGAGTTCGTCGCCGAACCCAAGATCGACGGGTTGTCCTGCTCGCTCCGCTACGAGCACGGCAAGCTGGTGATGGCTGCCACCCGTGGCGATGGGCAGGAGGGCGAGGACGTCACCGCCAATGTGCGGACCATCGGCGATGTGCCGAAGGAGTTGGCCGGCGCTGTTCCGGACGTGCTGGAAGTGCGGGGCGAGGTCTATATGGACCGCGCCGAGTTCATGAAGCTGAACGAACGCCGGGTCGAGAAGGGTCAGCCGATCTTCGCTAACCCGCGCAACGCTGCGGCGGGCAGCCTGCGGCAGCTCGATCCCAAGGTCACCGCCGGGCGTCCGCTGGGATTCTTCGGTTATTCCTGGGGCGAGGTATCGGAACCGCTGGGCAAGACCCAGTGGGAAGTCAGGCACCGCCTGAAGGAATGGGGCTTTCAGCCGAACAAGCCGTCGGAACTGTGCGACGGGACCGAGGCGCTGCTGCGCTACTACGATCAGGTGCAGGAGCGGCGTTCCGGCCTGCCGTTCGACATCGACGGCGTCGTCTACAAGGTCAACCGGCTGGACTGGCAGGAGCGGCTTGGTTTCGTCAGCCGCGCCCCCCGTTGGGCCATCGCCCATAAGTTCCCGGCGGAGCAGGCGCAAACAAGGCTGAAAGCGATCACTATCCAGGTCGGCCGGACCGGAGCCATGACTCCGGTCGCCGAACTGGAGCCGGTGACGGTCGGCGGCGTCGTGGTCAGCCGCGCCACTCTGCACAACGAGGACGAGATCATCCGCAAGGACGTGCGGGTCGGCGATCTGGTCGTGGTCCAGCGGGCCGGCGACGTGATCCCGCAGATCGTCCAGGCCGTGATGGACAAGCGCCCAGCCGAATCGGAGCCTTACGTCTTCCCCGACCATTGCCCCGTGTGTGGCAGTGCGGCGGTGCGGCCTGAGGGCGAGGTGATCCGGCGCTGCACCGGCGGGTTGATCTGCGACGCCCAGGCGGTCGAGCGGCTGCGCCACTTCGTCAGCCGCGACGCCTTCGACATCGAGGGCTTGGGCGAGAAGATCATCCGGGAATTCTGGGACGAGGGTATGGTCCGCCGTCCCGGCGATATCTTCCGGCTGCGCGAGAAGGACGCGGCGAGCCTCACCAAGCTGAAGAACCGGCATGGCTGGGGCGCCAAGTCGGCGGAGAAGCTGTTCGACAGCATCGACGCCCGGCGCAACATCGGGTTGGACCGTTTCATCTTCGGGCTGGGCATCCCGCAGGTCGGGCATACGACGGCGCGGCTGCTGGCACGTTGCTACAGGACCTTCGAGCATCTGCGCGAGTCGATGGCCGCCGCACAGATCCACGGATCGGAAGCTTATGGCGAACTGATCGGTATCGAACAGATCGGACCGTCGGTAGCCGACGACCTGCTCGGCTTCTTTGCCGAGCCGCACAATCTGGAAGTGCTGGACGACCTGCTGGCCGCCGGCGTTTCGGTTCAGGAGTTCGTGCCGCCGAAGGTGCAAACCTCCGCCATCGCCGGCAAGACGGTGGTGTTCACCGGCACGCTGGAGACGGTTACCCGCAGCGAGGCGAAGGCGAGAGCGGAGGCGCTGGGGGCTAAGGTAGCGGGCTCCGTTTCCGCCAAGACCGACTATGTCGTGATCGGGGCGGATGCGGGCAGCAAGGCGGCCAAGGCGCAGGCGCTGGGGGTCACGACACTGACCGAGCAGGAGTGGCTGGAGCTGGTCTCAGCTCAATAGGTTGAGCGCTGCTCGAAGGTCTCGCCATGGGGAGACGATGCCGGCGTGACAGCCACGCCGGCGACCTTGGCGAGGGGCGGTCCCTGGTGGCAGGCCTGGACCATATCGTCCACCTGTTCCGCCGGGCCAGCGAAGACTGCTTCTACCGTGCCATCCCTGCGGTTGCGGACCCATCCGGCCAGCCCGCGCTTGCGTGCTTCTTCCACGGTCCAGGCGCGGTACCAGACTCCCTGGACCTTGCCGGAAATCAGGGCGTTGACGGCTTTGGTGTCGTTCATGGATTGCCTCCATGCTTACCGGAAGACGCGCGCCGCCAGCTTTCGAACAGGCCCATGGCGAAGGCGGCGTGGATGGTGAGGGGCGCTCCCCAGGCCACCAGGGGAAAGATGAACCACAGCCGGTCCGGAGTCAGGAAGAAGTTGACCGGAGCCAGAACGATCATTGCTGAGAAGTAGATGATCAGGTGGTTCAGGAACCCGCGAAGACGATTGCGGTCGGCTCGGGTCGGTTCTTCTGGCGGTAATTCTGTCATGACAGTCTGGTCAGTGGTTTGCCGCACGGAGGAAGTCGCGGATTAGGTCCGGGTCCTTGTGGCCGGGGCGGTCTTCGACCCCGGAACTTACGTCGATCGAGGCGGCGCCGCTGATCGAGATGGCTTCGGCGACATTGGCGACGGTGAGGCCGCCGGAGAGCATCCAGGGCTTTGACCAGGTGCGGCCTGTTAGAATCGTCCAGTCGAACGGAATGCCGTTGCCGCCCGGCAACGCCGAAACCTTAGCTGGTGGTTTTGCATCGAACAGCAACCTATCAGCGACCTGAGCATAGGCGTCGGCGGCTGCCAGATCCTCGACCGAGGACACCTTGATCGCCTTCATCACCGGCATGGAGAACGCTGATTTGATCTCCGCGACGCGGGCCGGGGACTCCTCGCCGTGGAGCTGGATCAGGTCGAGCGGGACTTGGCTGACGACGTGTTCGAGATATTCATTTGTTGGGTCAACGAACAGGCCGACGGTCCGGACGCCGGTCGGAATCATGCGCGCCAATTCCGCCGCCAGAGGCGGGGCGACGTGGCGGGGAGAGCGTTCGAAGAAGACCAGACCGACGAAGCGGGCTCCGCCCTTGAGGGCGGCGGTCGCCGCGTCGGGATGGTTGATGCCGCAGATCTTGACCTGAACGCTCATGCCAGTTCTTTCACGATGCTCCGCGCGGCGGAGGCCGGGTCGGACGCCTGGGTGATCGGGCGGCCGATGACGAGGTAGTCGGCGCCCTGCTCCACCGCGTCGCGCGGGGTCATGACGCGCTTCTGATCGCCGACGGCGGAGCCAGCGGGGCGGATGCCGGGAACCATCAGGACGAAATCGGGACCGCAGTCGGCGCGGAGCGCCGCCACTTCCGCCGGCGAGCAAATGATGCCGTCGAGGCCGGAGGACTGGGCGAGGGCCGCCAGCCGCCGCGCCTGGTCGAGCACCGGAACGCTCTGGCCGACCGAGACGAGGTCGTCGTCGTCCAGGCTGGTCAGGACGGTGACGCCCAGCAGCCGGGGGCGCTGGAGGTCGGTCATCAGGGCCGCTTCTGCGGCGGCGCGCATCATGGCGGGGCCGCCGGAGGTGTGGATGGTCAGGAAGGTCGGCTGGAGCGGCAGCATCGCCCGGACCGCCGCCGCTACCGTGTTGGGGATGTCGTGCAGCTTGAGGTCGATGAACAACGGCAGCCCGATACCGGACACGACAGACCTTATTCCGGCAGGCCCCTGCCCCACGAAGAATTCCAGGCCCAGCTTGATGCCGCCGACGGTATCGGCGAGGCTTTCGGCCAGCCCACGCGCCGAGGCGATTTCCGGCGTGTCGATCGAAACGAAGATGCGGGACGCCGGGGATAATGCCTGGGATGATATGGTCATGTCTTTTCCAATACCGACGTGCCCTGCCCGGCCGCCCATGAAGTCAATGTCGGAGCTTCCGCCGCGTTTTCCAAGGCCGAAGCGAGCGCTTCGCCGAGGACCGGGCCGAACTTGAAGCCGTGGCCGGAGAACCCGGTCATCACCCAGCCCCGGCTGCCGACGGGTTCGACGATGAACCGTTCCTCCGCCTCGCAGGTATAGAAGCAGGTGGCGGCGCTGGCTATCGAATAACGGTCCGGATCGGCCAGCCGGGCGCGGCCGAACGACCAGATCCGTTCCGCCTCCTCCAGCCCGGCGTCGCGGTCGCGGTCGGGATCGCCGGTCAGGGTGAAGCGATGGTCGCCGATCTTCATGCCGGTCCCGGCGACGGGCGGGACGAGGTAGAAGCCGCAGTCCGGGTCGATGTCGAGCACCATCGGGTGCCGTTCCCAGCCGGCGCGGAGATCGCCGGGGATGGCCAGATAGGTGATGACCTGCCGCGACGGCGTGACGCGGGCGGCGGCATCGGGGAGCAGCCGGCTGACCCATGGCCCCGCCGCGATGACGACGGCATCGGCGCGGACGGTGCTGCGGTCGGCCAGACGGAGCGTTCCGGCGTCAGGATCGACCGCTTCGACCCGCATATGCGGGTGGATCGTGACGTTCCGTCCGGGCAGGTGATGGGCCAGCAACTCGACGATCCGGCCGGCCAGCAGCACGCCGCCGCTGTCCAGGTGGAAGGCTTCGCGGATGCCATCCGAAGCGATCAGCGGGAACTCGCGGCCGAGTTCCGGAGCGGTCAGCCAGCGAACGCCGCGCCCGAGATCGGCCAGCGTGCGGGCGCTGTCGTGCAGCCACGCGGTATCGTCGGTCGAGGCTATGCAGAGCGTCCCGGTCTGGACATACAGCGTCTGGCCCAGGTCGGCCCACAGCCGGTCCCAGGCGGCATAGGCCTGATCGACCATGCGGGTATAGCCGGCTTCCGCGCCATAGGCATGGCGGATCAGGCGGTGCTGATCGACCGAGGAGCCGAGCGGGTTGGGAACCGCGTACTGGTCGTAGACGGTGACCCGATGTCCCCGGCGGACCAGCGCCCAGGCGGTGGACAGGCCCATGATGCCGGCCCCGACAACGGCGACGTTCATGCCCATGGCAGCAGGTTTCCTCAGGTAACTTCGACGGCGTATTGCGCGGCGGCGAGGTCTTCCAGAGCCGTCCCGACCGACTTGAACAGGGTGATCTGGTTGTAGAACCTCCGCCCCGCCCGGTCGCCGCGCGTCAGGTCGAACAAGTCGCCGGCGACGTCTTCCGGCGTGATCAGCCCGGCCGCCATCGGCTGGGTCAGGTCGCCGGCCTCGCTGAGGGCGCCGTCGCGGGTGTCCACGAAGATGCGGGCGCGGGCGATGACCTCGTCGTCGGCCTCCCGCATTTCCGGGGTGAAGCCGCCGACCAGATCGACGTGGACGCCCTCGGCCAGCCACTCGCCCCGGATCAGCGGTTCGCGCGACAGGGTGGCGCAGGACACGATGTCGGCGCCGCGCACCGCGCCTTCCAGGTCGGTGGTGGAAGCGACCTTCAGCCCGCGCCGGTTGAGCACGCGGGCCAGCCGGTCGGCCTTGGCGACGTCGCGGCCCCAGATCAGAACTTCCCGGATCGGCCGGACGGTGGCGTGCGC
>DASQKT010000265.1:0-6401 GCA_035630415.1 Skermanella sp. | reverse complement strand
ATGACTGACGGTCCGCTTCAACAGGAGAGAAGAAGATGGCTACGAGTTTTCATCCCGATACGGCTAAAATCTATACGTTCCCCGCCAGGGGCCGCTTTGCCGCCGGCGCCCGCCCCGATCTGTCGGACAATGCATTCGACCTGAAGGCCGCCCGCTATTCCGACGCCGCCTTCGGCGGCAGCTGGTACCACGAGGAGGCGATCAAGGAAGCCGACCATAACCCGAAGCAATAGCATCATGGTTCCGTCCCGGCTTCCCGCCGCCGGTCACTTCTAAGGGGCGCCCCAGCGCCGGCATAAGCGATGAGGTTCGCCCCCGATGCGATCGATCCATCGAAAGTCGATAACCGTGCTGTCCGTGAAATAGGCCCCTTGTCGAGAACAAGGGGCCGGCGTCGTCAGAGGCCCTGATCAGAGAACAAAATCGCTCGAGAAGAACGAGCCTTGATTTCCGGAGATGTCGATCTGCATCTCGCTCTGAAAGTCGGCGTCGGTGCTCATGCGGATGCGCACGTCGCCGTTGTTCGAGAGAGTGGTTACGGATATCTGTCCGGGAGCGGTGAAATCGGCTGTGCCGATGAAAACGAACGCCTGATTCCCCGCTATCGTGGAATTGGCGTCGATCGACGACAGGTCGATCCGGTCGACCCCGTGGCTGAAGTCGGTGATCAAGTCGCGCGACACGGTGCCTGGAAGGCTTTCGGTCACCGAGTTGAAGTCGAAGCGATCGAACCCCGTGCCGCCGGTCAGCGTATCCTTGCCGGACCCGCCATCGATCGTGTCGTTGCCGGACCCGCCGTTCAGCCGGTCGGAGCCGCTGCCGCCGACCAGGAAGTCGATGCCGCTCTCCCCCAGAAGCTCGTCATTACCGGCGTCGCCGCGTAGCGCGTCGTTACCGGACCCGCCGAGAACGGTGTCGTTGCCTGCACCGGCGAAGAAGAAGTCGTTGCCGCCGAAAAGGTTGACGAGGTCTGTCTGCGGCGTCCCGCTGAGCACGTCGTCGCCATTAGTGCCTGAAATAAAATTCATCGTAGTCTCCAGGTATCATATCGTCAATGTCGATGCTCGCTTATAAAAGCCAGACTTCGACTGAGCGCCCGATGCGCCGCGTTTTGAGTATCGGCGAGTTACGGGCACTAAGACTGTCACCTGGGGAACAGGGGCGCGTTTTTTTCTTCGACTTCGGCGCCGACGTGTCAAAACCCACGCGGCGGATCAGCCGAGATAGTACCAGGGTTCCGGCTCCGGCAATCCGATCGCATCGACGTCGAGCGTGTGGACGACCTGTCCCGTGGCGATCTCAACCGAGGTGTAGATCGTGTGGCCGTTCACCTCTTCGGCCGTGATCTCGAGTGGGACGGGAACGTTGCCCAAATTGCTTTCCGACTGGTTTCCGAAGGCGATCGTGTCACCTTCCGCCACGCTGAAGCCATGTACCGTATCGTGGTTGAGTTCGAAGCCCTTGCGCCAGTAGAACTGGTACTGGTCGGCACCGCCGCCGCCGGTGAAGTCCTGGTCGCCCTGGCGACCTTCCAGCTTGTCGTTCTGGTCGTTGCCGACGAAGGTTGCATCCATGCGTGCCGTCACCGACAGGCGGGCGGTCTCGCCGGTCAGGCGGAACTCCTCGATGCCGGCGAAGCCCGCAACGACTTCGTAGGGACCTTCATCCGGATCGGCGCCATAAGTCATCGTGTTGGGGGTGTTGAGATTGATGTTGATTTCGACCCAGGGTGAGAGATCGGAACCGACCTGGACATAGCCGCCCGAATAGTCGATCAGCAGCGTGTCGCGTCCGCTCCCTCCATCGTAAAAGGCATTTTCGGTCAAGGAGTACGTGCCGATGCCGGAATGGATCAGGGTATCGTTGCCGGCGCCGCCGCGCAGGTCGTTGTCGCCCCCGGCGCCGTTCAGGGTGTCGTCGCCGTCGTCGCCCCGCAGACTGTCGTTGCCGGAGCCGCCATGCAGGTAGTCGTTGCCGGCGCCGCCCTGGAGCCAGTCGTTTCCCGCCTCGCCGTAAAGCTGGTCGGCGCCGTCCTGGCCGAACAGGGCATCGACGCCGGCCCCGCCGAAGATACGGTCGTTGCCGGTTCCGCCGTAGAGCCCGTCGTTGCCGCTGTCGCCGTACAGGCTGTCGTTGCCGCCCAGACCGTTGAGCGTGTCGTCTCCGCCGTTTCCACGGGCGGTATCGGCCGACGATGTACCGTTGTAGACGTCGCGAGTCGGATTGCCGTTGAAGATAGCCATCGAAGTGACCCCAGAGCAAGACAAGCACAACACCAATACAATAGCTAATTATGCGGGAGATGTTAAATTTATATGCTTTCTATTGGGCATCGTCTAAAGAGATATTGCCGCATTGCAGCACTAATTCTTGGGATGCGTCGAGAAACGCCGACGCATTTCATACGGTAGTGATTGCCTGCAAGCTGAGCCGCCTGTGGCAGAGCGACCGGCTACAAAATGAATAACTGTTAATTAAGCCGAGTCATGGCATGTTGTCTGTTCAAGGAACAATCCGCGGCGGAATGGTATGTATTCGGACGATCTAACGGAATCCCTGCCGCGCAAGTCCGAAATCGTCGAAGAGGCTATCGGCACGACAGTGCTACAGCCACCGGATTTCAGGAGCGGCCTGACCGAAAAGCTGTGGCGCTGGTGGGTGACGGCGAGTGGCGGCGGGGTTCCCCACTGGTCGGCGTTCGACATTACCGGCCATCCGGCCCTGGCGGCCAACATCTATGTGGTGCGTGCCCTGGACGATGCTTTTCAGTTCCGTCTCTATGGCGAACGGGCGATCCAGATCATCGGGCACAATGCGACCGGCGAAGTCATCACCTCCCAAAGCCCCGGAGCCATCAGCGTGCATCTGCACGAGTATTATAGCCGCGTCCTGGCGACCGGGCAGTGCTGGCGCTGTACCGGGCCGCTCTTCTACGCCGGCCGGGAGCATCGCCGTTTCGAATCGGTCGACATTCCGCTGATCCGCTACGGAACGGCGCCGGATACCATTCTCGGCGTGATCGACCTTCTGGACTGAAACGCCCGCCGCACCCTGAACTGGCCGCTGGACTTACCCACAACGTCAATTTATGATTAACGAATGTAGTATACCTATGTAACGGGCGTAATATGCTTCTCCCGCCCGATGAGGAGTTCAGGCATGACGGCCGAGAGAACGCAGTTCGGCAAGATCGACCTCAACTCCTGCGACCGGGAGCCCATCCACATTCCCGGTTCGATCCAGCCGCACGGGGTCCTGCTGGTGGTCGGAAGCCGCGATCTCGACATCAGGCAGTTCGCCGGGGATACGCGCCTCCTGCTCGCGGTCGAACCCGAAGACATGGCGCCGCTGAGCTTGCCCGACCTGTTCGACGAACAGGTGATCGAGCGTATCGCCGGGCGGCCGCTAGCACCCGCATCCGGATTTCCCGCAGTGCTTCTGGGTGTCACCCCCCAGACCGGCCGGCTTCCGCTCGACATCACGATCCATTCCCAGGACGGACACCAGGGTCCGATCAGCATCATCGAACTGGAACAGGCCCGGTGCGGCGCCATCGCGGTCGGCAATCCGCTGTCCCAGGTCAGGTCCATGCTGGCGGCGCTGCAATCGTCCGGCAGCTTCGAGGCTTGCTGTATCGCTGCCGCCGCTCAGGTGCGCGCGGCCATCGGCTTCGACCGGGTGATGGTCTACCAGTTCCTGCATGACGGCAGCGGCAGGGTGGTGGCCGAGGACAAGGCGGACGGGCTGGAATCCTTTCTCGGATTGCACTACCCCGCGTCCGACATTCCCCGTCAGGCGCGGGAACTCTACCGGCGCAACTGGCTGCGGCTCATTCCCGATGTCGGCTATACGCTGGCGCCGCTCCACCCTTGGGAGGCCGCACCGGAAGACTTAGCCTGCGGCCGGCCGCTTGACATGAGCTGCTGTGCGCTCCGCGCCGTCTCGCCCATCCACCTGGAATACCTGCGCAACATGGGGGTGAGCGCGTCCATGAGCATCTCCATCGTGATGCGCGACCAGCTATGGGGCCTGATCGCTTGCCATAACCACACGCCTCGCTATGTGACGGCCGACCTGCGGGCGTCTTGCGAGTTGTTCGGGCAAGTCTTCTCCCTGCATCTGGAGGCCAGGATCGAAGCGGATGCGGCCCGCGAGCGTCTCCAGGCCCGGAGCGTCCACGAGGCGCTTGCCGTCCGCCTGCCGGTCGCCACGGATATCAGGGCGGCGCTGGTATCGGGCGAGGTCACCCTGCTCGACCTCATCCCCGCCGACGGGGTCGCGGTATGGCTCGACGGTGAATTCGCCACGCTGGGCGAGACGCCGCCGGACGACTTCCTGTCCGGTCTGGTGGCATGGCTCAACGAGCTGGACCGGCCCGTGGTCGATACCTTCCATTTCGGCGCCGTCTATCCCCCGGCCATCCCGTTTTCCGCCATTGCCAGCGGGATGCTCGCGATTTCGCTGTCGCGGCAGCCTGCCGACTACGTGATATGGTTCCGTCCGGAAGCGGTGCGGTCCATCACCTGGGCCGGCGATCCGCGCAAGCTGGTCGAGGACGGACCGTCGGGCGAGAGGCTGATGCCGCGCAAGTCCTTCGAGGCGTGGCGCGAGGAGGTCCGGAACCAATCGACGCCCTGGAGCGCCGTGGAGATCGATTCAGCCCAGGCGTTCCGTGGATGGCTGCTGGAAAGCGTCCTGCGTCAGGTCGATCTGGCCCGGAAGGAACGCGAGGCGGCGCTGGCCCATCAGAACCTGCTGATGGCCGAACTGGACCACCGGGTCAAGAACACGCTGGCAAGTATCCAGGCGCTGGTACAGCAGACCAGGGCGGGGGCCGGTTCGGTCGAGGACTTCAGCGCGGCTCTCGACCGGCGCATCCGTGCGATGTCCCACGCCCATGACCTGATGTCGGAAACTCGCTGGAGGGGTGCACCGGTGCGGGGGCTGGTGGAAGAGGAGCTGGCTCCGTTCCGTTCGGAAAGGGCCGGCAGCCTGCTGATTTCCGGCGACGACCTGATGCTGTCGCCCAAGGCGGCCTTGCCGTTCACGCTGGTCGTGCATGAACTGATCACCAATGCCGCCAAGTACGGCGCCCTGTCCACTCCCTCCGGTAATATCGAGATCGGCTGGCACCGCCGGGAGGACGGAGCCCTGGTGCTGACCTGGAAGGAACGAGGCGGTCCGCCGGTGGCCGTTCCGACCCGGCGCGGCTTCGGCTCCGTGGTGATCGAACGGAGCCTGCGTCACGAGATCAAGGGGACATCCACGCTGACGTTCGACGCCGACGGTGTCGCCTGCGTCATCGTCATCCCGTCCGAATACGTGATGCCGGCGGAAAGAAGGGGGGCCTGATTTGATCCAAAGGCGCGCTCTGGTTGCTGAGGATTCCCTTCTCGTTCTGATAGCGCTGGAAATGGTCCTCATCCAGCACGGCATCGACATCGTCGGCCCCGCATCGACGGTGGACGAAGCGATGGAACTGGCCCAAACCGGCAGGCCCGAGGTCGCCATCCTGGACGTCAACCTGCATGGCGAGATGATCTTTCCGGTGGCGGATTTTCTGGTCGGGCGCGGAGTTCCCGTCATCCTGACCACCGGCTATTCCGCCAGGGATATTCTGCCGCTGCGTCTGCTGGACCTGCCGTCGATCCGGAAACCTTACGAACCCACCGAATTGATGGAACTGGTCGAGCGGGCGTTCGCCTGCGTGGGTGACGAATTGGCGGACTGCCCCTAAGGGAACGGGTTCCGGGACGGCGATCCCGGAACCCGCGTTTCCCTTTGCTTCAGCCCGGTTCAGCCCCGCGAGCGGGGCGCCCGCAGCGCCGCCGAGACGTCCCGGACAGCGCCGCGCGCGGCGCTGGTCGTCAGGGCCGCATAGGCCTGGAGTGCCGTGGAAACGGTGCGCTGACGGTCGCGCGGCTTCCAGGCCGCATCGCCGCGGTCTTCCATCACGGCTCGGCGCGCCGCCAGTTCCTGGTCGGTCAGGACGACGCGGATCGAGCGGTTCGGGATGTCGATCTCGATCAGGTCGCCTTCCTCCACCAGCCCGATGATCCCGCCTTCGGCCGCTTCCGGCGAGACGTGGCCGATCGACAGGCCGGAGGTGCCGCCGGAGAAGCGGCCGTCGGTGATCAGCGCGCAGGCCTTTCCCAGGCCCTTCGACTTCAGGTAGCTGGTCGGGTACAGCATCTCCTGCATGCCGGGTCCGCCGCGCGGTCCTTCGTAGCGGATCAGCACCACGTCGCCCGCCTGGACCTTGTCGCCCAGGATCGCTTCGACCGAGGCGTCCTGGCTTTCGAAGATGCGCGCCGGGCCGGAGAACTTGAGGATGGAGGCATCGACGCCGGCCGTCTTCACGATGCAGCCATCTTCCGCCAGATTGCCGTACAGGACGGCCA
>DASQKT010000264.1:0-6710 GCA_035630415.1 Skermanella sp. | reverse complement strand
AATTGATTTCCCGCCGGGAGTCGCCGGAAGGAAGAACCTGCAAACTTTCGGCAACCCTATGGGATTGCCAAGCGTGAGAAGCTTTTATCCTAACCGGGTAGGATGTTCGACCGGAAAAGCTATGGTCATCAGTGCCCGCCCAGGTAGGCCGCCGCCACGTCGGGGTTGTCTGCGATCTCGGCGCCCGGTCCGTGGAGCGTGATGACGCCGCTTTCCAGCACATAGGCGTAGTCGGCGATCTCAAGGGCGGCCTGGGCGTTCTGCTCGACCAGCAGGATCGTGGTGCCCTCGCGCTTCAAGTCGCCGATGATTCGGAAGATTTCCTCGACGAACAGGGGGGCCAACCCCATGCTCGGCTCGTCCAGTAGCAGCAGGCGCGGCGCTCCCATCAGGGCACGGCCAAGGGCCAGCATCTGCTGCTCGCCGCCGGACAGCAATCCCGCCTGCTGAGTCAGGCGTTCGCGCAACCTGGGAAAGCGGTCGAGCACCCGGTCGCGCCGCCGTCCGAACTCGTCTCCCCCCGGCGCCTGAAGGCCGCCGAGCTGGAGGTTCTCATCGACCGTCATCTCAGCGAAGACCTGACGGCCTTCCGGAACTTGACGGATGCCGAGCTTGGCGATGCGGTGGGCGGCAGTGCCGGTAATATCGGCGCCGTCGAAGCGGATCGTTCCGGCCGTGGGTTTCAGCAGACCCGACAGGCCCCGCATCGTCGTCGTCTTGCCGGCGCCGTTGGCGCCGATCAGGCAGACGATTCCTCCCGCCGGCACCGACAGGTCGATGCCCTTGACCGCCGCCGTGCGGCCATAGCCCAGATGCAGTCCGGAGATTTCAAGCAGAGTGCTCATGCGCCGTGCGCCTTCGCCAGACGGGCGGCAACCTTGGTGCCGAGATAGGCTTCGATCACGGCAGGGTTGTCGCGAACCTCGCGCGGCCCGCCCTCGGCGATCTTGCGGCCGAAGTTGAGCACGGTGATGCGGTCGCACAGGTCCATCACGAAGCCCATGTTGTGTTCGACCAGAAGCAGCGTGATATCGCGCTTGGCGACCTGCCGCAGCAGGGTGCCGAGATCGCGGGTCTCGGTCGGGTTCATGCCCGCTGCCGGCTCGTCCAGCAGCAGCAGCCTGGGATCTCCGGCAAGGGCGCGGGCGATCTCCAGCCGGCGCTGATCGCCGTAGGAGAGATCGCCGGACCGAATCCTCGCCTTGTCGGCCAGCGACACGAACGCCAGCAGTTCCATCGCCTTGTCGCGCGCGGCGCGTTCCTCCCGCCGGAAGCCGGGCAGACGCAGCAGCGAGGCCACTCCGGAAGACTTCAGCCGGGTATGCATGCCGGTCATCACGTTCTCGACCACCGTCATGTCGGAGAACATCCGGATGTTCTGGAACGTCCGCGCCACGCCGAGCCGGGTTCGCTGATAGGGCGGAGCGGAGGTGACGTCGCGGCCATCGAGCGTCAGGGTGCCCGAGGTAGACGGCAGCAGGCCGGAGATCAGGTTGAACAGCGTCGTCTTGCCGGCGCCATTAGGGCCGATGATGCCGTGGACGCTGCCGGCCGCGACCTCGACATCGACTTCGTTGACGGCGAGCAGGCCGGTGAACTGCTTGGTAAGGCGGCTGGCCGAAAGCAGCACCGTCATGGCGCCCTCCTCAGCCGGAAGGGGATGACGCCGCGCGGCAGGAACAGGACGGCGACCACGATAATCAACCCATTGATGACAAGACGGAAGTCCTGGAGCGGGCGCAGGATCTCGGGCAGCGATGTCAGCACCAGCGCGCCGATCACCGGCGCTATCGGCGTGCCGATGCCGCCGAGCAGCGCGAAGCTCAGGATCGTCACCGCCATTTCGAACCCGAACTCGTTCGGACCGATGAAGCTGTTGCTGTGCGCGGTCAGGCAGCCGGCGAGCCCTGCGAGCATCGCGGAGACGACTAGCGCGCCCATCTTATAGACCGGCAGGTTGACGCCCATGACGCCGGCGACTGCTTCGTCTTCCCGCATCGCTTCCATCGCGCGGCCGATCTTCGACCGTCCGACCGCCCAGAAACCGAGGACCGCCAGGAACAGCAGCAGGTAGATCAGCCAGAGATCCGCCTTGCGCGGAATGCCGGAAAGGCCCAGCGCGCCGCCGGTCAGCCACTCCGCATTGATATAGAGGACGCGCAACACCTCGCCCAGGGCGATGGTCGAGATCGCCAGATAGACGCCGCTGAGCCGGAGCGTCGGACCGCCGATCACCAGGGCGACGACGGCGGGCGCCAGGGCGGACAGCGGCAGCACCAGCCAGAACGGCAAGCCCAAGTTCAAAGTCAGCAGCGCGCCGGTGTAGGCGCCGATGCCCATGAAGGCGGCCTGCCCCAGCGACAACTGGCCGACCGCCATCACGCAATACATCGACAGCGCCAGCAAGCCGTTGACGCCGAGCGCGTGGATCAGCGTTTCATAGGTGAAGAGGAAATCGTCGAGCCATTCAGCCATCGTCATGCCGTCCATCGTCACGCCCTCTTCGCCTGGGCTCGGCCGAACAGGCCGACCGGGCGGAACCACAGGGTCAGAACCAGGATGGTGAAGGCGACGGCTTCCTTGGCGTTGGAAGAGATGTAGCCCGCCGTCAGCACTTCCAGCACGCCCAGCAGGACGCCGGCGATCAGGGCGCCCCGGATATCGCCGAGGCCGCCGATGATGATGACGGCGAAGCCGCGCAGCATCATGTGCTCGCCCATGAAAGGCTGGATGGCGTTGAAGTTGAGGCCGATCAGCACTCCGGCGGCTCCGCCCAGCGTACCGGACAGGAACGACACCGCCGCGACGGTCAGGCCGACATTGATGCCCATCAGCCGGGCGGCGTCCTCGTTCTCGGCCAAGGCCCGGATCATCAGGCCCAGCTTGGTGCGCTGGAGCAGCAGGAACAGAACGGCCACCAGCACGAAGGTCGTGCCGACGATCAGCATCTGGACCAGCGAGATCCGGATTCCGCCAAATTCGATCGCCGTGTTATCGACGAAGCCGAAGGGGAAGCGCTGGATATCGGTGCCGATGAACACCGCCATCAGCGAATAGAGCGCCAGCACCGCACCCAAAGTCACCATCAGGGACGCCAGCTCGCCGGCCTTGGCCCGGCGCAGGCGCGTCAGCAGAATCCAGTCCGCGACGACCGCCACCACTCCGGCGGACAGCGCTCCGACCGGCAACGCTACCCAGATAGTGGCGCCGAACTCGCGGGCGACCGTCAGCGCCACAAAGGCGCCGATCGAAAAATAGAAGCCATAGGTCAGGTTGATGACCCGGAGCACGCCGAAGATCAGCGTGAACCCCAGCGCGAACAGCGCGTAGGTCGAACCCAGCACCAGGCCGTTGACCAACTGTTGGGACAGCATGAGTGCGAACGCCAGTTACCTTTTGAGAAGAGCGTCCCGCAAAACGGGAGTGCCGCCTGAGACGGCGGCACTCCCTTAGCACGGTATGGAACCTGGGACTACTCCAGGATTTCGAAGCGGCCGTTTTTCATCGACAGGACGACGACGCCTTCGTTTGAGGCCGGATCGCGGCCTTCGGTGAAGGTGAACGGACCCATCACGCCGTTGAAGTCGGTCTTGTAGAGCGCTTCCCGGATCTTTTCGCTGTCGGCGGCGCCGGCGGTGTCGATCGCCTTCGCCACGATATACATCGTGTCATAGGCCTGGGCCGCGAACTGATCGGGGTCCTTGCCGTAACGCTGCTTGTAAGTGGACACGAACTTCTCGTTGGTCTCGCCCTTCTTGGCGATGAACCAGGGGCTGCCGACCAACAGGCCGTCGGCGGCGGCGCCGGCGATCTCGCCCAGCTTCGGCGAATTGGCGCCGTTGCCGCCGATGAAGCGGACGCTGGCGGGAATGCCGAGCTGACGCGCCTGGAGGACGACGCCGGAAATCGGCTCGACCAGGGCCGAGATCGTGATGGCATCGACGTTCAGGCCCTTGATCTTGGTGAGCTGGGCCGAGAAGTCGGCGTCCTTGCTGCCGAAGGTCTCGATCGTCGCGATGGTCAGCCCAAGCTGCTCGGCCGCCGCCTTCATCGAATCGAAGCCCGATTTGCTGAAGGCGTCGTCGTTGGCATACATCATGGCGATGGTCTTGACGCCGAACTTCTCCTTGGCGGTCTTCAGCGTCACCGGCACGACATCGGATTCCGGCAGGGCGGTACGGAAGATATAAGGACCGAGCTCGGTGATGCCCTTGGCGGTGGTCGAGGTGCCGATGGTCACGACCTTGCGGTCGTTGGTGACGGGACCGACGGCAAACATCTCGTTGGACAGCGTCGGGCCGATGACGACCGGCACCTTGTCGCGACCAACCAGCTTGCGCGCGGCGTTGACCGCCTGATCTTTGTTGCCAGCGGAATCTTCAACGATGAGTGCCAGCTTCTTGCCGCCGAGCACGCCGCCCGCCGCATTGATCTCGTCCATCGCAAGTTCGAGCCCGCCCTTGATGGCGGTGCCGTAGGCTGCGCTCGGGCCGGACAGGATCTCGATGGCGCCGACGGTGACCGTCTGCTGAGCCATCACCGGCGTGGCCAGAAGCGATGCGCCCATCAACGAACCGAGCGCTGCCGCCCCCACCCTCGAAAGCAACCTGGACATCGAATTTCTCCCTGCGTTCATGACCGTGCCGGCCCTTGGTGCCGGAACTTGACCGGATGGACCGGAAAATGCAAGTCCGGTGGGGGTATGTGGATCAAACTTGACACGCGATATAGTTTTCTATATCATTTCAATCCAGTGATATAGAAAGACGCTTCAGGTGAATTACTCGCTGGAAGATATCTCCAAGGTCCTGAAAGCGGCACGCGAAGCCAAGGGTCTGAGCCAGCGCACTTTGAGTAATCTTGCTGGAATTCCTCAGAGCCATCTTTCGAAGATCGAGAACGGCAGCGTCGATATCCGGCTGTCGAGCCTGATCCAGCTTGCCCGAAGTCTCGACCTTGAACTGAAGCTCGTGCCGATGAAAGCCCTGCCGGCGGTGGAAAGCATCATTCGCTCGGTCCATTCGCCCGGCGACCGGACATCAGGACCCAGGCCCGCCTATACTCTGGATGACGAGGATGAGTGATGTCCAGGAGCTCCACATCCATTTGTCAGGCCGCAGGATCGGCAGCCTCACTCTCATCCAGGGTGACCGCTCCATCCTCACCTTCGATCAGGACTACATAGACGATCCCGACCGCCCGACGCTGAGCCTGTCATTCAAGGACAGCTTGGGAGGACTTTTGACCGACTTCCGGCCGATGCGGATGCAGGTCGAGCCGTTCTTCTCAAACCTGCTGCCTGAAGGCCCTTTGCGGCGCTATCTGGCCGAACGTGCCGGCGTGAAGGAGGTCCGGGAATTCTTTCTGCTCTGGGCATTGGGGATCGATCTTCCAGGCGCCGTCACTTTGAGACCCGCAGATGAAGGAAGCTGGTTGTCGGAAACCGCCATTGAGGACTCGAGAGCGAAGGACAGGACGGATCACGCCTTGCGCTTCTCATTGGCGGGCGTGCAGTTGAAGTTTTCGGCGTTCAGGAACGACGGCAAATCCGGAGGTCTCGTTATCCCGGCCAAAGGAGCCGGCGGATCGTGGATCGTGAAGCTTCCTGCCGACCGCTTCGAGGGCGTGCCGGAGAACGAGTTCGCCATGATGACGCTCGCGCGCCAGATCGGCATCGACGTACCTGAGATCGACCTGATCGATGTCTCGGAGATCAAGGGCTTGCCCGACGGTCTTGGCGTCATCAAGGGAAAAGCCTTCGTGATCCGTCGGTTCGACCGAAGCGATAACGGACCGGTCCATATCGAGGACTTCGCCCAGGTGTTTGGCGTCCATCCCGATGACAAGTACAAGAAGGCCAGCTACCGCAGCATCGCGCATGTGCTCCAGGTCGAAACGGGTGAGCAGTCCGTCGCGGAGTTCATCAGGCGTCTGGTGTTCAGCACGCTGATCGGGAACGCCGACATGCACCTGAAGAACTGGTCGCTGATTTACCCGGATGGCCGCACGCCCATGCTGTCTCCAGCCTACGACCTGCTATCGACGATCCCCTACATCCCGGACCAGACGGCGGCCCTCAAATACGCGCGCACCAGAAAGATGTCGGAGTTCACCTACGATGAGCTTTCCTACCTCGCCGCCAAGGCGGGAGTGGCGGATAAGCTGGTGCGGCAAACCGCCGATCGGACGGTGGAGGAGTTTCACGAAACCTGGGCCAGGGAGAAGAACCATCTTGGTCTGGCTGATGCGGTGATCGATGCGATCGACAAGCATCTCCTGACGCTTCCCCTCGTCAGCGGCAGGTAAAGTCCCCTGCCCTCCCCCACCCGTTGGCACCGGGCTTTGGCACCAGGAACATGGACAGCAAAAAGCCCGTCCGGGCTTGTGGCCTGGACGGGCTGATTTGGTTGCGGGGGCAGGATTTGAACCTGCGACCTTCAGGTTATGAGCCTGACGAGCTACCGGGCTGCTCCACCCCGCGTCAGGGTGTTGTGGATTTCGGCATGTGGGATGGGAATGAGTGACGGGTAGGACACGGTTGGCGCCGGCTGTTCGGCTTTGTTTTCGGATGGTTGGTGGACCTGGCGGCGACCTACTCTCCCACGTCTTAAGACGCAGTACCATTGGCGCGGAGGGTTTTCACGGCCGAGTTCGGGATGGGATCGGGTGCGGGCCCCTCGCTATGACCACCAGGTCGACCAACCGCCCGA
>DASQKT010000263.1:0-3883 GCA_035630415.1 Skermanella sp. | reverse complement strand
CGCGACAGGGCGAGGACCTGGGAATTGAGCTGGTCCTGTTTCGCCTGCGCTTCGGCCAGGCTGGCGGTCATCGCTTCCCGGTTGGCGGTGGAGCTTTGCAACTCGGCGGAAAGCTGGGCGATGTTGACGCGCAAATCGGCGTTCGCCTCCCGCTCCATCGCCAGCAGGTCGCTCAGTTCCGTCAATTGCCGGTTCAGCCGCGTCAACGCCTGATCGCGGCTGGACAGCGTGTTGGACATGTAGAACTGGGCGATAATGAAGACCATCAGCACGAAGATCACGACCATGACCAGCGACGACAGGGCATCGACCCAGCCCGGCCAGATATTGATCGCGTGTTCCCTGCTGCGCCGCCCGCGGCCGCTGCCTGCCATGACCGGCTATCCGATCCCGATCCGCCGCGTCACCGCTCGCTGTCCTCGGCAAGGGCGGCGATGGTGCGGGCCAGCAGCTTGATCTCGCTGCGGATTTCCTGGACGGACTGGACGCGGCCGGTGGCCACTTCCTCCAGCAGGCGGGCGGTATAGACGTCCATGTTGCGGATGTGCTGGCGCGTCGCGTCGTCGATGCCGAGTTGCTGGCCGGAAATCGCATCGGACAGCCGCCCCAGGATCGGCTTCAGCTCCATCTGGCTCTCGGCCAGCCGAAGCATCAGGTTCTGCTCCGTCCGCATCTGGTCGGTCAGGGTGCTCAGCTTTTCCGTCAGCGCCAGAAGGTTCTGGTTGGCGGACCGGCGGCCGTCCTCCGATTGCGCCACGGTGCGCTGAAGGTTGTCCAGATTCTCGGCGGTCTGTTCCAGCAAGGCCTGGAGATAGGCCGGCACCGACTGCTCGCTCTCGCCGAACCCCGCCCCGCTCGACAGGCGAGTGGCGCCTGACAGCCAGTCTTCCAGATCGGTATAGAAGCGGTTCTGCGCCTGACTGGCCTGAAGCTCCAGGAAGCCCAGCACCAGCGAGCCGGCCAGACCGAACAGCGACGAGCTGAACGCCGTGCCCATGCCGGTCAGCGGCGCCTGCAAACCCTGCTGAAGGTTGCCGAACATCATGCCGACATCGCCGCCCTCGACCGACAGGCTGCCGATCACGTCGCCGACCGCGCTGACCGTGCCGAGCAAGCCCCAGAATGTGCCGAGCAGGCCCAGAAAGATCAGCAACCCGATCAGATAGCGGGAGATCTCCCGCGTCTCGTCCAGCCTTGCGTCGATACCGTCGAGCAGGGAGCGCATCGACAGCGCCGACAGGCTCAGCTTGCCCTTCCGCTCGCCCAGCATGCGGGCCATCGGCGCCAGCAGGACCGGCTCCTGCACCGCGTCACTGGCCGGGCGGTTGGTCTGGAAGCTTTCCAGCCACGCCACTTCCGGCTTCAGGATCAGCACTTGCCGGAAGATGTAGCCGATGCCCAGCAGCAGCACCGCGATGATCAGGCTGTTGAGGCCGGGATTCGCCATGAAGGCCTGTTCCAGCGCCGGAAACAGCAGCAGAATGACGCCGGCGACGACGGCGACGAACAGGATCATGCGGGTCAGGTAGCGCTGCGGCCGGGACATGGGCACCATGCTCTCACGGATCTGGGTCGTTGATGAAGATTGAGCCGAGTGTGCCACTATTTCACCAGCAACAGATCAACGCGGTCGGCGGGGCCGTCCGATGCGGTCGGTCCGAGTGCTCGGACGTCGATTCGGGTGCGGCGAACCCCCTGGTCGATCAGATATGAGCGCACCGCCAGCGCCCGTTCCAACGAAAGCCGCCGCGACTCGCGGTTGGTTTCAGCCGTACCGCTAGCATATCCCAATATTTCCAGCCGCGTGACTTCGTCCTGCCGCAGCCGGGCGGCAATGCCGTTGAGCAGGCGGGTGTCGGCGGGCGTCAAAGTCTGCGCCATGTCGTCCGGATACACCACGCGGAACTCCGTCCCGGCGGGAACGTCGCCGGGAGCGGGCGCCGGAGCGGCCGGACCGCCCTGGCGCGGCGGCACCGCTGGCTGGGGTCGCTCGCCCGGCAGGGACGGGACGGCGGCGATCACCGGCGGCATGCCGGGCGGGGCCGGCGGCACGACCGGAGTGCCGAGCTGGACGCCTTCCGGCGGCGGGACATTGGGGCGGTCGGTCGGCGGCTCCGGAACCGGTCCGGTCGCAAGGTCCGGCGGTACGCCCGGTTCGAGAGCGGACGGTGCCGGAATGGGCCGGCCGCCGGGGCCAATGGGACGGGCGATCAGGCCTGGATTGGGCGGTATGTTCAGCGGGCGGCGGGGATCGGCGTTTTGCGCGGACGAAGGCGCCGGCGCCCGCTGCTGGTCCTGAGCCTGGGCTTCCGGAGGAACCGGCGGCTTCCGCGCGGGAATTCCCGGCGGCGCCCTGCGCGCTTCCGCGCCGGACCGTGCCACCGGCAATTCCTGAACCGGCTGTTCCACGGTGGGGGACGCCTCTTGCGCCAGCGCTGGCTTAGCCAGGGGCACCTGTCCGGTTGCGGCTGCGGTCCCTAACGCGCAACCGAACGCTAACCGCAGCACGGAGGACGAAACGCGGCGATTCATGTGCCCCCGAACTTTAAACCTCTGACATATCTCGATAACCCGGCGGCAGCCGGGTCTCGGAGCGCACGATATCCCAATGGCCAAGGCCCGACAACCCGCCATTGGCTACACGTGCCGGTCAGCCTTCCGCCTTCGGCTTGCTTTTTGCGGACGCGTCGCGCAGCACCTTGCCGAGCAGAAGATGCAGGTGCGAATTGGCCGCCAGGACGCTTTCGCCGGCATAGGGATTGCGCCCGCCGCCGATCTCGCTGGCGAACCCGCCGGCTTCCGTCACCATCAGCAGACCCGCCGCGACGTCCCACGGCTGGACATGGCTTTCCCAGTAGCCGTCGAACCGGCCGGCCGCGACATAAGCCAGATCGAGCGCCGCCGAGCCGAAACGCCGGACCCCGGCGGTTTCCGCCATGACGGCCTGAAGCTGGGGCAGGTAGTCGGCATGGTTGCCGCGTCCCTTGAAGGGCAGGCCGGTGGCGATTACCGACTCGTCCAGCTTGCGCCGGCCGGAGACGCGCAGGCGCTGGTGGTTGTTCCAGGCGCCGGCGCCCTTCTCGGCCCAGAACATCTCGTCCCGCACCGGCTCATAGACGATGCCGGCGACGATCTCGCCTTCCTTTTCCAGCGCGATCGAGATCGACCAGAACGGCAGGCCGTGCAGGAAGTTCGTGGTGCCGTCCAGCGGATCGACGATCCAGCGGGTGCCGGCGTCCTTGCCGGTGAACCCGCCGCCTTCCTCCAGCAGGAAGCCGAAGTCGGGCCGCGCCTTCTGCAACTCGGCCCGGAGGATCTGCTCCGCCTTGGTATCGGCGGTCGAGACGAAATCAGCCGGCCCCTTGCGGGAAACCTGCAAATGTTCGACCTCGCCGAAGTCGCGAATCAGCCCACGCGCCGCTTTTTCGGCGGCGCGAGCCATCACGTTGATGATTGCCGAACGGCTTGCCATAACGGGTTTTTAGTCCTTCGCACGTTCCAGGTAGGTGCCGTCGCTGGTGTTCACGACGATCCGGGTGCCGGCCTCGATATGGGGCGGGACCAGGACGCGCTCGCCGTTTTCCATCACCGCCGGCTTGTAGGACGACGATGCCGTCTGGCCCTTCACGACCGGGTCGGCTTCGACCACCTGCAACGTGACGGTGGCCGGCAGCTCGACCGCGAGGGGCGAGCCTTCGTGGGTCTGCACGTTGACCATCATGCCGTCCCGCAGGTACACGGCGGGATCGCCGATGATGTCGCGGTTGATGACGAGCTGCTCGAAGGTCTCGTTGTCCATGAAGGTGTAGGCATCACCCTCGGAAAACAGGAACTGCATCTCGTGCTCGTCCAGACGGGCGCGCTCGACCGTTTCCTGGGTGCG
>DASQKT010000262.1:0-11864 GCA_035630415.1 Skermanella sp. | reverse complement strand
GCCCCGGCGGACGCCCTGATCGCGCAGCCAGTTGGCAAGCCGGTTCGACCGCTCGGACAGCTCCGCGTAGGTTACCTTCTGCTCGGCGCCGTCCTCCGCCACGACCCACAGCGCCGGGCGGTCGTTGCCGCGCGCTATCGCGTCGAAATAGTCGAGCGCCCAGTTGAAGACCGGCGTGGCGGGCCAGCGGAAATCCCGCACCGCGCGGGCGCGGTCGGTCCGGGCTTCCAGCAGCAGGTTACGCGCGGCAATGAAGTCGCTGGATCGATCGGTCATTCTCTCCCCTTGCTGCCCCATAACAGGGCTTGTTGTCCTTCCGCTTTATCGATGCGGAAGTGTTGGTACTTCGGGCCGGCATGATTGATGAGAGACTCCGCCGTTGGAAGGCCCTATGCCGCGAAACCGATGTGCGGAAATACTCATATGCCGCACGACGCCCGCTTCACACTGCCCGTTGCGACAGGAAATCCCCCCGCGCCTTATAAACGGCGTCCACGATGAAATCCGCCGTGGCGCTGATGCGGGCGAGCCGGCGCAGGTCCTCGTGGATGATGAGCCAGAACGACCGGGTCAGCATCACCTCGTCCGGCAGGACCGGCACAAGCTGCGGTTCCGCCTTGGCGATGAAATACGGCAGGATGCACAGCCCGGCCCCGGCCACCGTCGCCTTGAGCTGGGCGATCAGGTTTGTGCTCTTCAATTGCGGATCGATGGTGCCGACGGCGCTCAGGTAATCCAGCTCCGGCGCGTAGAGCAGGTCGTCGATGTAGCCGACGAACTTGTGCTTCGCCAGATCGCCGGCATCCCGGATCTCGGGCGCCGTCTCCAGGTATGCCCGCGATGCGTAGAGCTTCAGGTGATAATCCGTCAGCTTCCGTGCCGACAGCCGGCCTTCCTGCGGCCGGGCGAGGCCGATGGCGATATCGGCCTCGCGCTTCGACAGGCTGAAGATTCGCGGCATCGCGATCAACTGGACCTCCAGCGCCGGGTGCTGGCGGCACAAATCGCCGATCCTGGGTGCTAAAAAGTAGCTGCCGAAGCCGTCCGGCGAACCGATCCGCACGGCGCCCGAAACCGACATGTTGGAGTTCGCCAGCTCCGCATAGGCTGCCAGCGCCGTGCTTTCCATGCTCTCGGCCAGCGGCAGCAGCCGCTCGCCCTGGGCCGTCAGGCTGTAGCCGGTCGGGTGCCGCTCGAACAGGCGGGCATGCATGGCCTCCTCCAGCGAGACAAGCCGCCGGCTGACGGTCGCGTGGTCGGCCCCCAGTGACCGCGCCGCCGTGGTCAGTTTTCCGGTGCGGGCAACGGCCAGGAAGGACTTGAGATCGTTCCAGTTGAAATCGCCCATGATCGGTGGCTCACTTCGTCGCGACGGCGGCACGGGCCGTCCTGCAATGCTGTTGACACTTGCGGAACATAGCGCGGAAGTACCATAGGTGTGTGTTTTTCCGCCCATCCGGTGCGCGATTAATCAGATACCTGAGCGCGAATGCGTATGGGAGAAGATGATCCGCGCAAACAAGATAAAATAGGGAGCCGCCGACTTGTCCCAGGAACTGACCGAGGATCAACGCGCGATCCGTGAGATGGCGCTCGGTTTCGCCGCCGACGCGCTGGAGCCCAAGGCCATCGAGTGGGATGAAAAGAAGCACTTCCCCGTCGATGTCCTGCGCGAGGCGGCGGCCCTCGGCATGGCCGGCATCTATGTCGCGGAAGACGTCGGCGGCTCCGCCCTGTCCAGGCTGGACGCCGTCCTGATCTTCGAAGCGCTGGCCCAAGGCTGCCCGACCGTGTCGGCCTATCTGTCGATCCACAACATGGCCGCGTCCATGATCGACCGCTTCGGCAACGAGGAACAGCGTCAGTCCTGGCTGCCCAAGCTCTGCACGATGGAATACCTCGCCAGCTACTGCCTGACCGAAGCCGGCGCCGGGTCTGATGCGGCGGCGCTTAAGACCAGGGCGGTGCTCGATGGCGACCATTACGTCGTCAACGGCGCCAAGCAGTTCATCTCTGGCGCCGGCGCCTCGCATCTCTACGTGACGATGGTGCGGACCGGCGGCGACGGCCCCGGCGGCATCTCGACGCTGGTGATCCCCGCCGAAACTCCCGGCCTGTCGTTCGGCGCCAACGAGCGCAAGATGGGCTGGAACGCCCAGCCGACCCGCGCCGTGCTGTTCGACGATGTCCGGGTCCCCGTCGCGAACCGGCTCGGCAACGAGGGCGACGGCTTCAAGCTCGCGATGGCGGGCCTGGACGGCGGCCGGATCAACATCGGCGCCTGCTCCCTCGGCGGCGCCCAGGCGGCGCTGGACAAGGCCGTCCGCTACATGGGCGAGCGCAAGGCGTTCAACCGCTCGCTCGACCAGTTCCAGGCGCTCCAGTTCCGCGTCGCCGACATGGCGACGGAGCTGGAAGCCGCCCGCTCGCTGCTGTACCGGGCAGCCGCCAAGCTGGACGCCAAGGCGCCTGATGCCACGACCTTCTGCGCCATGGCGAAGCGGTTCGCCACGGACACCGGTTACTCGGTAGCCGACGCGGCCTTGCAACTCCATGGCGGCTACGGCTATCTCGCCGACTACGGGATCGAGAAGATCGTCCGGGACCTCCGCGTCCATCAGATCCTGGAAGGCACCAACGAGATCATGCGCCTGATCGTGTCCAGGTCCGTATTCAGTGAAGGAAACCGCTCATGACCGCTTCAGCCGACACTCTCGAAGACCTGATCGTCCGCCGCGAGGGTGCAGCCGGCCGGATCACCGTGAACCGGCCGAAGGCGCTGAACTCGCTGACGCTCGACATGGTCCATAGCTTCACCAGAGCGCTTGCCGGCTGGAAGAATGACGACACGGTAGGCGTGATCGTCATCGACGGCGCCGGCACGCGCGGGCTATGCGCCGGCGGCGACATCCGCGCCTTGCTGGACAGCGGGTCGCGCAACGACGGCATGGCCGAGACCTTCTGGCGCGACGAATACAAGCTGAACGCCGCCATCGGCAGCTATCCGAAGCCGGTCGTCGCCTTCATGGACGGCATCGTGATGGGCGGTGGCGTCGGCATTTCCGCCCATGCCTCCTGCCGCGTCGTCACCGAGAAGACCATGCTGGCGATGCCGGAAGTCGGCATCGGCCTGCTGCCCGACGTCGGCGGCACCTGGCTGCTGTCGCGCGCTCCGGGTGAACTCGGCATATACTTAGCGCTGACCGGCAGCCGCATCGGCGGCGCCGACGCGATCCTCGCCGGGTTGGCCGACTATTTCGTCCAGTCCGAACGCCTGCCGGAACTGGCGAAGGCGCTTGGCCAAGCCACGGGCGGCGATGTCGAGGCGGTCGTGAAATCGTTCGCCGTCGATCCCGGCCCAGCCCCGCTGGCGGAAAAGGCCGCCGCCATCGACGTGATGTTCGGCCACGACACCGTCGAGCAGATCCTTGAGACCGCCCGGACTTCCGGCGACGACTGGGCCGTCAAGACAGCCGCCGAGGTCGGGGCCAAGTCTCCCACCAGCCTGAAGGTCACGTTGGCAGCCTTGCGTGGCGCCAGCACCCTGGACAGCCTGGAAGACTGCCTGACCGTGGAATTCCGCATCATCTCCCGGATGTTCGATGCGCCGGACTTCCGGGAAGGCGTCCGCGCCGCCGTGATCGACAAGGACCAGTCGCCGCGCTGGCAACCGGCCACCCTGTCCGAAGTGTCGGAAGCCGCCGTCTCCGCCCACTTCGCCCCACTCGGCCCCAGGGAACTGGGCCTGATTCCAGCATAAGACCGGCATAAAAAAGCAAAACGAGGAACGACCATGAGCGTTGTTGGATTTATTGGGCTCGGCAATATGGGCGGGCCGATGGCGGCCAACCTTTCCAAGGCCGGCCATGAGATCAAGGGCTTCGACGTCAGCGCCGCCGCCATCGAGGCCGCCGGCAAGGCGGGCATCGCGTGCAGCGCCTCCGCCGTCGCGGTGGCTGACGGGGCCGACGCCGTCATCACCATGCTGCCGAGCGGCCAGCACGTCCGCGACGTCTATCTCGGAGCCGACGGCCTGATCGCCTCCGCCCGTCCCGGCACGCTGTTCATCGACAGCTCGACCATCGATGTGGAAACAGCCCGTCAGGTCGGCGCAGCGGCGGCGGAAGCCGGGATGGAGTTCCTCGACGCGCCGGTATCGGGCGGTGTCGGCGGGGCTGCCGCCGGCACCCTGACCTTCATGGCCGGCGGCACTGCGGAAAGCTTCGAGCGGGCCAAGCCGCTGCTGGAGAAAATGGGCGCCAAGATCGTCCATTGCGGCGATGCCGGCGCCGGACAGGCGGCGAAGATCTGCAACAACATGATCCTTGGCATCTCGATGATCGGCGTCTGCGAGGCCTTCGCCCTGGCCGAAAAGCTCGGCCTGTCGCACCAGTCGCTGTTCGACGTCGCCTCCACCTCCTCCGGCCAGTGCTGGTCGCTGAACAGCTACTGCCCCGTTCCCGGCCCGGTGCCGAACAGCCCGGCCAACCGCGACTATCAGCCCGGTTTCGCCACCGCCCTGATGCTGAAGGACCTCAAGCTGTCCCAGGCCGCATCGCAGGCAGCAGGCGCCTCGACCCCGATGGGCGGTCTGGCAGCCCAGCTTTACAGCCTGCATGCCGGCAACGGTCAGGCCGGCACCGACTTCTCCAGCATCATCAAGCTCCTGCGCGGCGTGTCGAGCTAACTGCTATTCCCGAGGGTTTTCCGATGACTTCAGTCGATACCAATATCCAGACCGATCCCTTCGCCCTGGCGCGCGACCTCAGCGGCAAGCACTTCTACGCCGGCGAGATGCGCCCGAGCCTGTCGGGCAAGACCTTCCCCGTCATCAACCCCGCGACCGGCGAGCAGGTGGCGGAAGCCGCCTTCGGTGAAGCCGCCGACATCGAGGCCGCCGTGCAGGCGGCCGCCACCGCCCAGAAGACGTGGAAGAAGGTCGGCGCCCGCGACCGGGGTAAGCTGGTGGTCAAGTGCGGCCAGATCCTGGCCGAGCACGCCGACGAACTCGCCCGCCTGATCGCACTGGAGACCGGCAAGGCGCTCCGCACCGAAAGCCGGGTCGAGGCCTCTGTCCTGGCCGACGCCTTCACCTTCTTCGGCGGCCTCGGCTCCGAACTGAAGGGCGAGACGGTCCCGTTCAGCCCGTCGATCATGACCATGACGGTGCGCGAGCCGATCGGCATCGTCGGCGCCATCCTGCCGTGGAACGTGCCGCTGCTGCTGATGGCGCTGAAGATCGCCCCGGCCCTGGTCGCCGGCAACGCCGTCATCGTCAAGTCGGCGGAAGAAGCGCCCCTGACGGTGCTGCGCGTCATCCAGCTCATGAACACGGTGATGCCGTCGGGGCTGGTCAACATCCTGTCCGGCTACGGGCCGGAATGCGGCGCTCCGCTGGTCTCCCACCCTAAGGTCGGCAAGGTGACCTTCACCGGCTCGGTCGAGACCGGCAAGATCGTCTACAAGGCGGCAGCGGAAAAGCTGATCCCGGTCACGCTGGAACTGGGCGGCAAGAGCCCCATGATCGTCATGGAGGACGCCGACCTCGACCGCGCCGTCGCGGGAGCCATCGCCGGCATGCGCTTCACCCGCCAAGGCCAAAGCTGCACCGCCGCGTCGCGCATCTTCGTCCACGACAGCCTGCACGACGCCTTCGTCGAGAAGCTGAAGGCCAAGGTCGATGCCATGAAGATGGGCGACCCGCTGGACGAGGCGACCGATATCGGCACCATCGTCTCGCCCCAGCAGATGGACCGCGTCCAGGGCTATATCGCCATCGGCAAGAAGACCCCCGGCGCGGTCGCCCACGCCTGCTCGGCGATGCCATCAGACCCGAAGCTGGCCAAGGGTCTGTTCGTCCAGCCGCATATCTTCACCGGCCTCACCAACGACAGCCAACTCGCCCGCGAGGAAATCTTCGGCCCGGTCTGCTGCATCATCCGCTGGACCGACTACGAACAGGTGATCGCCGACGCCAACGACAGCGAGTACGGCCTCGCCGCCACCGTCTGGACCAACAACCTGCACAAGGCGATGGACGCCGTGAACCGGCTGGAAGCCGGCTTCGTCCAGGTCAACCAGAACCTCGTCGTCCAGCCGAACCTCAGCTACGGCGGCGTCAAGGCGTCCGGCCTGGGCAAGGAAGCGTCGCTGGAATCGATGCTGGAGCATTTCACGCACAAGAAGACGATCATGATAAACATGGCGTGATTTGTAAGCCGCTTCGTTTAGTCCCCTCTCCCCCCAAGCGGGTGGAGAGGGGGGAAATATTTCAGGAAACGCCTTGATGTCCGACAACCTCTACGATCTGTTCCGCAGCCGCTTCCCGGACGACCGGTCCCATCCCTTCCTCGAGACGGAAGCCGGCCGCGTCTACTCCTATGCCGACCTGGAAGCGGTCTCCGGCCGCTACGCGCGCCTGCTCTCCGCCATCGGCGTTCGGAAAGGCGACCGCGTCGCGGTTCAGGTCGAAAAGTCGCCCGAGGCGATCTTCCTCTATCTCGCCTGCCTGCGCGCCGGCGCCATCTACCTGCCGCTCAATACCGCCTATACCCGGCACGAACTCGAATACTTCGTCTCCGACGCCGAACCGGCCGCCATCGTCTGCCGCCCCGGCCAGGAAGGCACCTTCAGCGCCGGTTCCGCGCATGTCCTCAGCCTCGGCCAGGATGGCGAAGGCTCCCTGTCCGACCGCTCGGCCAGCTTCGATCCCGACTTCCCAACCGTCCCCACCAGCTCCAGCGATCTCGCGGCCATCCTCTACACCTCTGGCACGACCGGGCGCTCCAAGGGCGCGATGCTCAGCCATGACAATCTGGCTTCCAACGCGCTGACACTGCATAGCTATTGGGGCTGGCAGCCCGACGACGTGCTGCTGCACGCCCTGCCGATCTTCCATGCCCACGGGCTGTTCGTCGCGACCAACTGCGTGCTGCTGAACGGCTCTTCCATGTTGTTCATGCCGAAATTCGACGTGGATCAGGTCTTCCGCCTGCTGCCGCGCGCGACCGTCTTCATGGGCGTCCCGACCTTCTACGCCCGGCTGCTGGCCGACGAGCGCCTGAACCGCGATACCACCCGCCAGATGCGGCTGTTCATCTCCGGTTCCGCCCCGCTGCTGGCCGAAACCCATCGCGAGTTCGAATCCCGCACCGGCCACGCCATCCTGGAGCGTTACGGCATGACCGAAACCGTCATGCTGACCTCCAACCCGCTCGACGGCGACCGCATTCCCGGCACCGTCGGCTATCCCCTTCCCGGCGTCGAAGTCCGCGTCACAGATCCGGAAACCGGCCGCGTCCTGGAGCAGGGCGAGATTGGCGGGATCGAGGTCAAAGGCCCCAACGTCTTCTCCGGCTACTGGCGCATGCCCGAGAAGACCGCCGCCGAGTTCCGCCCCGACGGCTTCTTCATCACCGGCGACGTCGGCAAGATCGATGAGCGGGGCTACGTCCACATCGTCGGCCGCGCCAAGGATCTGGTGATCTGCGGCGGCTACAACGTCTATCCGAAGGAAGTCGAGACGGTGATCGACGCCATCGACGGCGTCGGCGAAAGCGCCGTCGTCGGCGTTCCGCATCCCGACTTCGGCGAAGCGGTCGTCGCCGTCGTGCTGCGCCGCGCCGGCGGCACGGAAGTCACGGAAGCCGGCGTGATAGCGGTCTGCAAGGAACAGCTTGCCAATTACAAGGTGCCGAAGCGCGTCTTCTTCATGGACGAGTTGCCGCGCAACGCCATGGGCAAGGTGCAGAAGAACCTGCTGCGCGACCAGCACACCGGCCTCTTCGCCGCCGTTCAACCCGGCCGCTAAGCGCCCCCGTCCAACTTCGATCCCTCGCCCGAACATTCCCCGGTTACCGGGGAATGTTGACATATCCAACGTTTCTCCCTTATGTATGCGCATACATCGGCAGGGAGGAATGAAAATGCTGAGACGTGTGGGTAGTCTGACGACGGTTGCGGTGATCGCGGGTTCGGTGTTTTTCGGCGGTGCCGCCTTCGCGGCAGAGATCGGCAAGCACACCATCAAGTTCGCTTCGACGGGTGCCAAGGGCGCTCCGATCGTTCTCGGCATGGAAAAATTCGCCGAGATCGTCGCCGAGAAAAGCGGCGGCCAAATCACGGTGAAGAGCTTCCCCAACGGGACGCTTGGCGGTGATGTCCAGACGATCTCGGCCCTTCAGGGCGGCACGATCGAGATGACGACGATGAACGCCGGCCTGCTGTCCGGCGTCTCCAAGGATTTCGCGGTCGTCGATCTGCCGTTCCTGTTCAACGGACCGGCGGAAGCGGACGCCGTCATGGACGGCCCGGTCGGCAAGGCGCTGGCGGAACGCCTGCCGGAAAAGGGACTGGTCGGGCTGGCCTACTGGGAGCTTGGCTTCCGCCAGCTCACCAACAGCCGTCACCCCGTCACCAAGGTTGACGACATCGCCGGCCTGAAGATCCGCGTCGTTCAGTCGCCCATATACATCGACCTCTTCAACGCGCTCGGCGCCAACGCCGTGCCGATGCCCTTCCCCGAGCTTTACCCGGCCCTTGAGACTGGGACCGTGGACGGTCAGGAAAACCCAGCCCCCAGCATCCTGACGGCCAAGCTTCATGAAGTGCAGAAGCACCTGACCCTGACCAACCACACCTACAACCCGCAGATCGTCATGATCGGCAAGAAGTTCTGGGACAAGCTGAACGCGGACGAGCAGAAGCTGATCCAGGACGCCGCCAACGAATCCCGCGATTACGAGCGTAAGGTTTCGCGCGAGCAGGCGGAAAAAGCGGTCGCCGAGTTGAAAGCCGAAGGCTTGCAGATCACCGAATTGTCGCCTGCCGAAGTCGAGCGCTTCCGCGAAAAGGCCAAGCCGGTCGCCGACAAATACGCGGCACAGATCGACCCGGCGCTGATGAAGCAAGTCAACGCCGAGATCGAGAAGGTTCGCGGCAAGTAAGCGCTGTTGCCAGCCTTCATCGTTGGCGAAAGGAGATACCCGGATCAAGTCCGGGTATGACGAATACTTCTATATTTATCTCCTCTTCCGTCATACCCGGACTTGATCCGGGTATTTCCTGGCTGAGACTGACATGACGGGATGGAGAGCGCCGGACACTTCAATCTTTTTCATGCCACAGGTCGCCAAAACCATGTCGAACAAGATCGACGGCATCATCCCCGTCATGCTGACCCCCTTCACCGAAGAAGGGGCGATCGACTATCAGGGTCTCGAAAACCTGATCGAGTGGTACATCGCCAACGGATCGGACACCCTGTTCGCCGTCTGCCAGTCCAGCGAGATGCAGTTCCTCAGCCTTGAGGAACGCGTCTCGCTCGCCCGCTTCGTCCAGCAGAAGGCCGCTGGCCGCGTACCGGTCATCGCATCCGGACACATCAGCGAGAACCGCGACGACCAGCTTGCCGAACTCCTGGCCGCCGGCGAAACCGGCGTCGATGGCGTCGTGCTCGTCACCAACCGGCTCGACCCGCACAACGCCGGCGGCACGACCTTCATGGACAGCCTGAAATGGCTGCTGGAGCGACTGCCCGCCGACCTGCCACTCGGCCTGTACGAGTGCCCTGCCCCGTTCCGCCGCCTGCTGACCGACGACGAGCTGAAGTTCTGCGCCGACAGCGGTCGGTTCGTCATCCTCAAGGACGTGTCCTGCGACCTCGAAACGGTCAAGCGGCGGATCGCCCTGACAACAGGCTCGCCGCTGGCGATCCTCAACGCCAACGCCGCCATCGCCTGGGATGCGATGAAGGCCGGTTCCCCCGGCTTCAACGGCGTCTTCACGAACTTCCACCCCGACCTTTACAAATGGCTGCTGACCGAAGGCCAATCCCACCCCGCCCTCGCCGACGAGCTTTCGGTCTTCCTGGCGCTGGCCGCGATGGCGGAACCGATGGGCTATCCGGCCCTTGCCAAGCTGCATCACCAGCGCCTCGGCACCTTCGCGTCGATCAAAAGCCGCGCCGTCCACTTCGACATCCGCGAGCGCTTCTGGGCGCTGGAAGCGCTGCTCGACAAGATCGACGCCGGCACCGCGCTCTACCGGGAGCGGGTCAACGCGGCGGGGCGGTAGACCCTCGCTCGATCAGGTCGGGCACCAGCGGCGGCACCGGAGATGGTGTTCCGCCGCCCAGCCGCTCCAGCAGATACTCGGCGGCAAGCCTGCCGATCCGCGCGTTGTCGACGCGCATGGTGGTCAGGCCCGGTTCCATCTGGGCCGCCATCGCCACATCGTCGAAGCCGGTGATCGACAGGTCCGCCGGCACGGCCAGCCCCATCGCCCGCGCTTCCAGCAGAGCGCCGATCGCCAGCCAGTCGTTGCCGCAGATCACGGCGGTTGGACGCGGCGCCGGGCCGCTCAGGATAGCCCGCAGGCTCTCCCGGCCGAAGCCGATGCTCCACTCCCCCTCCCGCACATGACCGGCACGCAAGCCAAGCCCGCGCTCCGCCAGCGCTTCGCGCACCCCGGCCACCCGCGCCTCGATCCGGTCGTTGCCGGCAACGGGCTGGACGATCAACCCGATCTCCCGGTGCCCCAGGTCGATCAGATAACACGTCATGCGATGGAAGGCTTCGCGGTTGTCGAAGCCGACGCAAGGATGCCGGCTGTCGGCGCGGTATGAATATGTGACGACATAAGGCACGCCGCGCGCCGATATCGTCTCGAACAGTTCCGGCCGGTGCGCTTCGCCGGCGATGGCCAGCGCTTCCACGCCTTTCCCAAGCATCGCCTGGGCATGCCTGAACGCCTCGTCGCGATCGTAGTTGGAACAGCCCAGCAGCAGCGTCACCGACCGCGCGGCGAAAGCGGACTGCATGCCGCCGATCTGGGCCGCGAAGATCTCGTTGTCGAGCGTCGGGATGATGGCGCCCGCAATGTTCGTCCGCCCTCGCGCAAGGGCGCTGCCCGCCGCGTGCGGCATCCATCCCAGCGCCGACGCCGTGGCCAGGACGCGGGCACGCACTTCGGGAGCGACTTTTTCAGGGTTGTTGAAGGCGCGGGAAACCGTGGCGGTCGAAACGCCGGCGGCGACCGCCACGTCCTGCGCCGTCGGCGGCCCTGCATTCCCTGCGGACCTTCTGCTTGGCGGCATGACGGCTGTTTCCCCGGCGAATGACGGCTTCGGTGGCGAAGCCGGAAAGCGGCCATTTTAGCCGGCTTCCCATCCCGCTCCAAGCGTCACGGGCATATACCCGTCGGCGCAAGCCAAAGCTCACAAAATCTCGAAAAAATCAATCTCTCCGAAGGACATTATTCGGATTGTTTTTGCATGCCTTTTTCGTTTCCACTGCAACCGAAAATCGTCCTAATCCAGTTTTAAAAAAGTCCTTTTTCTTCAAATAACATTAAGTAGACAAAAATATCTTAAGGTAAACCTACAAATGTCCTGCAAGGAAAAACGATAAAAAGAAGACATACTTTGGAGTAAAGGATTAATTAATATTCCTAGTTCAGTCTCACATCAGCACTGTATAGAAGCATCAGTCAGCAGGTTCTGGCCTTTCCTTTCAATCTGGTATCCCTAAAGGGATTCTTCAGCGACTATTGTCCTGAACGCAGTATCGGAGCCTTTCAACTATGCCCAATAAGTGGTCGCAGCCTAAACTCAACAACCCGACCATCATTGATCTCGGCAAGACAGGTGATAAGACTTACTGGAAGTTCGCACCCAACCAGGATGTCCTTTTTATTGCAGATGATTCAGTACGCACGCTGCCAAGGCTCCAGACCGACGGCGGGAACAATATCGTCGTCATGGGCGGCAAGTTCTTGCCCGAAGGTAAAGCGACGGCTACTATCTATTTTACTAATTTGAATGGTCACGCCTATGTCGAAGGCGCCCATATCGACAACAAGAACGC
>DASQKT010000261.1:0-5310 GCA_035630415.1 Skermanella sp. | reverse complement strand
GATCCTGGCGAAGGCGGCGATGATTTCGGCCGCGTAGTGCCGGCCCGCGTCGGTCAGGACGACGGCGCGATGGACCCGGTGGAACAGGCCGACGCCGATCTGCTCCTCAAGCAATTTGACCTGATGACTTACCGCTGAAGGAGTAACGGCCAGTTCTTCCGCTGCAATAGCGAAGGACCCGAGCCTTGCCGCGGCTTCAAACGCTTGCACAGCCTTGATGGAAACCCTGTTTTGCATAGCAGCATTCACATGAGCTCAGTTCACCTATAGCCGATATTATTCATTTGTGAGATTAACCTCAAGTATTTAGACTCGTCTTAACAGTTGGGCAGCAAATCAAAGATCTCGCTGCCGGTGTTCTCAAGACGAATCCAGTCATCGTTTCGATCGGATCGTCAATTACATCAACTTAAAAAAGGGATGGGGAGATGCTTCTCGCCAACAAGATCTGCGTGATCACCGGAGCGGCGTCGCGTCGCGGCATCGGACGGGCAACCGCAAAGCTGTTCGCCCTGCATGGTGGGCGCGCGATCATTCTCGACCTCGATGCCGATCAGGCCGGCATGGCGGCGTCCGAACTGGGCGAGGCCCATCGCGGCATCGCCTGCGACGTGACCGACAGGAAAGCCTGCGTCGCTGCGGCCGAGCGCATCGTCGGCGAGTTCGGGCGGATCGACGTGCTGGTCAACAATGCCGGTATCACCCAGCCGTTGAAGTTCATGGACATAGCGCCCGAGAACTACGACGCGGTGCTCGACGTCAGCCTTCGCGGCACGCTCTACATGAGCCAGGCGGCGGTCCCGCACATGCGCAATCAGCGCTCGGGCTCCATCGTCTGCATGTCTTCGGTCTCCGCCCAGCGGGGCGGCGGCATCTTCGGCGGTCCGCACTACAGTGCCGCCAAAGGCGGCGTGCTGGGTCTCGGCAAGGCCATGGCCCGCGAGCTGGGTCCCGACGGCATCCGCGTCAATTCGGTCGCTCCGGGCCTGATCCAGACCGACATCACCGGCGGCAAGCTCACCGACGACCTCAAGGTCGAGATCCTCAAGGGCATTCCGCTCAACCGTCTCGGCGACGCCGACGACGTCGCACGGGCCTGCCTGTTCCTGGCCTCGGACCTTTCTTCCTACATCACCGGCGCCACCATCGACGTCAACGGCGGCATGCTGATCCATTGAATGCCGCCCCGCGCCGGATCAAGGCGCTCATGACGCTGGAGAGCAAGTTGGATACCAAACAGTTAGGACATAACGTCGATCTGGCCGAGCGGGCCTACCGCATCCGCCGCAACGCGCTGCTGATGGGCGAGGTGCAGGGCCAGGGCTACATCGGTCAGGCGCTCGACATCGCCGACGTGCTGGCCGTCGCGTATTTCCATGCCATGCGCTACCGCCCGGAAGATCCCCATTGGGAAGAGCGCGACCGTTTCCTGCTGTCGAACGGCCATTACGCCATCGCCCTCTACGCGGCCCTGATCGAAGCCGGCATCGTGCCGGAAGAGGAGCTGGAAACCTACGGCAGCGACGACAGCCGGCTGCCGATGTCGGGGATGGCCGCCTACACGCCGGGGATGGAAATGTCCGGCGGTTCGCTGGGACTGGGTCTGTCGATCGGCGTCGGCATGTGCCTGGGGCTGAAGCGCAAGGGGTCGTCGTCCCGCGTTTACACCCTGTTTTCCGATGGCGAGCTGGACGAGGGCTCCGTCTGGGAAGCCATCATGTCGGCGGCGCACTGGAAGCTCGACAATCTGATCGGCATCGTCGACGTCAACAACCAGCAGGCCGACGGCCCCTCGACCCAGGTCATGGCCTTCGAACCGCTGGTGGACAAGCTCGAAGCGTTCGGCTGGTACGTCCAGCGGGTGGACGGCAACGACATGGATGCGGTGCTCGCCGCCTTCGATGCGGCGCGCACCCACGCGGAGCCGAAGCCCCGCATGATCGTCTGCGATACCCACATGGGACGAGGCGTGCCGTTCCTGGAAGCGCGCGAGAAGAACCACTTCATCCGCGTCGACGCCGACGAATGGCAACTGGCGCTTCAGGCGCTGGAAGCAGGGAGGACAGCATGAGCCAGAGCAACGCCACCACCCCTACCCTCGCCCCCGCCGGCGCCAAGCCGCGCCTGAAGACTTCGGCGATGATCGCCTCGATCGCCGGCGAAGGACAGCGCACCAAGCCCGCTCCGTTCGGACACGCCCTGGTCGAACTGGCCCGGACCCGGCCCGAAATCGTCGGCATGACCGCCGATCTCGGCAAGTACACCGACCTTCATATCTTCGCCAAGGAGTTCCCCGACCGCTATTACCAGATGGGCATGGCCGAGCAGTTGCTGATGGGTTCAGCGGCCGGCATGGCGCACGAAGGGGCGATACCCTTCGCCACGACCTACGCGGTGTTCGCTGCGCGGCGCGCCTACGACTTCATCCATCAGACGATCGCGGAGGAAAACCTCAACGTCAAGATCGTCTGTGCCCTGCCGGGGCTGACCTCCGGCTATGGGCCGAGCCATCAGGCGGCGGAGGATCTGGCGCTGTTCCGCGCCATGCCGAACATGACCGTGATCGATCCCTGCGACGCGCTGGAAACCGAGCAGGCCGTTCCGGCGATGGTCGAGCACAATGGACCCGTCTACATGCGCCTGCTGCGCGGCAACGTGCCGCTGGTGCTCGACGAATACGACTACAAGTTCGAACTCGGCAAGGCCAAGATGCTGCGCGACGGCGCCGACGTGCTCGTCGTTTCCTCCGGCATCATGACCATGCGTGCCCTGGAAGTCGCCGAGGCGCTGAAATCCGACAAGGTGGACGTGGCGGTGCTGCACGTCCCGACGATCAAGCCGCTGGACGCGGAAACGATCCTGCGGGAAACGGCGCGCACCGGGCGCATGGTGGTGGTGGCCGAAAACCACACCGTCATCGGCGGTCTGGGCGAGGCCGTCGCCGGCCTGCTGCTCCGGTCTGGCGTGGCGCCGAAGTTCCGGCAGATCGGCCTGCCGGACGAATTCCTCGCCGCCGGCGCCCTGCCGACCCTGCACGACCGCTACGGCATCTCGACCCAGGCGATGTCCGGCAGCATCAAGAGCTGGCTCTGAACGAACCCGATAAATAGAAGACGCGGCAAAAACAAAGGCGCGGCCCGATGGCCGCGCCAAGGGGAGAAAACATGAAAAAGATCGGTATCTGTCTCGCGGCGCTGCTGGCGTTTTCGGCAGTTCCCGCCCTGGCCCAGGAGGTCAAGCTGACGCTCGGCCATGGCGCCGCCGCCGGAAACCCGCGCGACGAGGGTGCGAAGAAGTTCGCGGAGGTCGTCAAGCAGAAGAGCAACGGCCGGATCGAGGTCCAGGTGGCCGGCAGCGCCCAGCTCGGCGACGACGTCGCGATGATCACGGGCATGCGCACCGGCTCGATCGACATGTCGCTCAATTCGCAGGGCGCCGTCTCCAACGTCATCCCCGAATACGCGGCACTCGGCCTGCCCTATCTCTTCGACAACGCCGAGCACGCCTGGAAGGTTGTGGACGGCCCGGTCGGCGAGGAACTCGCGAAGAAGTCGGAGGCCAAGGGGCTGATCACGCTCGGCTACATGGACAACGGTATCCGGCACACGTCCAACAACAAGCACCCGATCGAGAAGCCGGCCGACCTCAAGGGTCTCAAGATCCGGACGCCGCCCAGCCCCGTGGCGGTCAGCATTTTCCGGACGCTGGGCGCCGACACCCAGGCGCTCAAGTTCTCCGAACTCTATATCGCACTCCAGCAGGGCGCGGTGGACGGACAGGAAAACCCCGTCACCAACTTCTACTACTCCAAGCTCCACGAGGTGCAGCCGCATCTGGCGCTGACCGCGCACATGTACGAAACCACGCCCTTCCTGATGTCGAAGCGAACCTTCGACAAGCTCGGCGAGGCGGACCGGACGGCCATCCGGGAAGCGGCCAAGGAGGCCGTACAGCACCAGCGGAACCTAGCGCTGGCGGACGACAAGCGGCTCATCGAACTGCTGCCGACGCTGGGCGTCAAGATCACCCAGGTGGACCGCGAGGCGTTCCGCAAGGCCACCGCCCCCGTGATCGACGAGTTCGCCAAGAGCAACATCGGCGACTTCATCCAGACGGTCGTCGCGGAGGCCCAGAAGCTCCGCTGAGCGGAAATCAGGCAACCCGTCCGCCGGTTTCCGGCGGACCCAGGGGAGGAAACAAAATCAATGGATAGAAACGGACCGTCGTGGCTCACGGTGCCCGACCAGATCGTCGACCTGCTGTGCAAAGTCGTCCTCTGCATCACCTGCGTCGCCATGTTCGCGATACTGCTTGCCAACGTGTTCCTGCGCTACCTGTTCGGAACGAGCCTGGAATGGGCGGCCGAATTGCCGGAACTGCTCTTCCCCTGGTTCGTCATGTCGGGCGTCGTGCTGGCGTCCTCGCACAACGCGCACATCTATATCGGCTTCATCGCCGACCGGACGACCGGGGCCACCCGTCTGGCGCTCGCATTCCTCCGGACCACCCTGATCGTCGGCACCTATGCCGTGCTGGCCTGGGTCGCATTGGACCTGCTGCCGATCGTTGCGGACGAGCGGACCCCGGTACTCGGCGTCCCCGGCTCCGTCACCTACTTCGTCCTGCTGCTGGGCTTCGTCCTGATCTGCATGAAGGAAATCTCGATCCTCATCCGGGCGCTGCACGGCATCCAGACTCCTGCTGAGAAGGTGGCTTACGAATGAGCGCGATCGTCTTTGCCTGCTTCTTCCTGTTCTCGGTCCTGGGCCTGCCCATCGCCCATGCCCTGGTGATCGGTTCGACCGTCGCCCTGGGAACCTCGCAGCGCGGCTCGCTGTCGCTGATCGTCGAGCAGATGGTCTCCCAGGTCGGCAGCTTCCCGCTGCTGGCGATCCCGTTCTTCATGCTGACCGGCAGCATCATGATGGGCGGCACCCTGGGACGGAACCTGCTCGACCTGCTGAGCACGCTGATGGCCCGCTTCCATGGCGGTCCGGGTCAGGTCGGCGTGATGTCCTCCACCATCTTCGGCGGCATCAGCGGCTCGGCCGTGGCCGACGCTTCCGCGATCGGCTCGCTACTGATCCCCTGGCAGAAGAAGCTGGGCTATCCGCCGGGGTTCGCGGCGGCGACCATAGCGGCTTCCGCGACGATCGACATCCTGATCCCGCCTTCGATCCCGTTCATCATCTATGCGCTGGTTTCGCAGACCTCGATCGCCGACCTGTTCATCGCGGGCGTCCTGCCCGGCATGATGCTGTGCTTCGGGTTCATGGCGGTCTGCTACGTGGTCGGCCGGTCACGCGGCTT
>DASQKT010000260.1:0-12002 GCA_035630415.1 Skermanella sp. | reverse complement strand
CTGCCGAACCCGACGCGCGAGAAGGTGTTCCTGCGCGAGATGCTGGACTGCGACGCCTATCAGCAGACCGCCGCCAAGCTGGCGCTGGTGCTGGGCAAGGACATCGGCGGCACGCCGATCATCGTCGATCTGGCGCGCATGCCGCACCTTCTGATCGCCGGCACGACCGGTTCCGGTAAATCGGTCTGCATCAACACGATGATCCTGTCGCTGCTCTACCGGCTGCCGCCGGAGAAGTGCCGATTCATCATGGTCGATCCCAAGATGCTGGAACTGTCCGTCTATGACGGCATCCCGCACCTGCTGGCCCCCGTCGTGACCGAGCCGAAGAAGGCCGTCGTCGCGCTGAAATGGGCGGTGCGGGAAATGGAGAACCGGTATCGCGCGATGGCGAAGTTCGGCGTCCGCAATATCGAAGGCTACAACATCCGTATCGAAGAACTGCTGGAAAGCGGCGAGCAAGTCTTCCGCCAAGTCCAGGTCGGCTACGACAAGGCCAAGCGCCAGCCGATCTTCGAAGAACAGCCGATGGAATTGAAGTCCCTGCCCTATATTGTGGTGGTGGTGGATGAGATGGCCGACCTGATGCTGGTGGCGGGCAAGGACATCGAGGCCGCGATCCAGCGTCTGGCGCAGATGGCCCGCGCTGCCGGCATCCACCTGATCATGGCGACCCAGCGGCCGTCAGTGGACGTCATCACCGGCACGATCAAGGCCAACTTCCCGACCCGCATCAGCTTCCAGGTGACCAGCAAGATCGACAGCCGCACCATCCTGGGCGAGTCGGGAGCGGAGCAGCTGCTCGGCCAGGGCGACATGCTCTACATGGCTGGCGGCGGGCGGATCACCCGCGTCCACGGCCCCTTCGTTTCCGACGAGGAAGTCGAGGACGTGGTGCGCCACCTGAAGGAACAGGGCACGCCGGACTACCTGCACTCCATCACCGAGGACGACGACCACCACGGCGACGACGAGGCCGAAGCTCCCTCCCCTACCCCGGAGGAAGGTGCGGCACCGTTCACGGGCAGCGACGACGAACTGTATGAGCATGCCGTGGCCCTGGTCGCCCGCGAGCGCAAGGCGTCGGTCAGCTTCATCCAGCGTTGTCTTCAGATCGGCTATAACCGGTCGGCGCGTTTGGTCGACCGGATGGAGGCGGAGGGAATCGTCAGTTCAGCCAACCACGTGGGCAAACGTGAAGTACTGGTATCATCACGCAGCGAAGCATTTAACCGGGATGGCGAGTGATTAACCAACGGGGACTTCGAGTCGTTAACCTTTGCTGCAATTGCGAACAAGAGTTCGCTGGTATGACCAATTAAGAAGTCCATGAAAGATGGGATTTTTTCGATCTTCGATAAAAGTTATGGGCCAATTATTCTGGCCCAGCCTTTAATTTTACTCTCGAAAACATGATGAACATCGGGTAACATTAACATCACAAAGGTGTAAAGCGCCGGTAAGGCAAAGAGCGCTATAACATAATCGACCGCGCCAACAAGGGGAGAGACGTCATGATCGGCAACGACCGTCAGGAGCCTACGCTGGACGACCTGTTGAACGACCCCATCGTCCAGATCCTCATGCGCCGCGATGCGGTGGAGCGTTGGAAGCTTGAAGAGATGATCGCCCGCGTACGCCGCAACCGGCGCGCAGAGGCCGATTGTCTGGCCGCCTGACCCGCCTGCACTTTCGTAATCGTTCACATCAGGTGCGTGGGCCGCTGACCTTCCGGTCAGCGGCCCATTTCGATTGCGGCGCCTGCGGCGGATATACCGGCTGAAACGCGGTCCGCCTTCCCGCCATCGAGGAAAAGCTCCAGACCTACCGGCAAATCGCCGGCGGCAGCCTGCTGTCCCGCCAGAAGCTGCGACGCCACCCTAAGCGTGTGCGTGACCGCCTCCTGCCCGTAGGGTTTCACCAGGACGCCCAGGGCGGCGTCCGAGGCCTGCCGTGCCCGCTCCGGATGTTCCGTGACGAACAGCGATGCCAAGCCGTGGTGCTTCTTCATGCCGCGAGCGGCGGCGATGCCGCTGCCGCCAAGCCCGAGGTCGATGTCCATCAGCGTCAGGTCGGGTGTCTGTGCCCGCGCGACGTCCATGGCGGCTCGGACGGTTACCGCATGGCCCACGACTTCGTGACCGGCGTTCTCGACCATCATGGCCAATCCGGCGGCCAGCAACCGGTCATCTTCGACGATCATTATCCGCATTATGGGCCTCCTCCGCAGTTTGCTCGTGGTCCATGGATTTAGCTGGCTGATCGCCGGTTCCCAGGTCCCCCGATCGGCGACCGGCTTCGGGCGGCGGAATGATCACCAGATCGCCTTCCCGCACATTTGGGCGGACGGCGCCGCTGGCAAGCATGACGTCATATTTGGGATGGTTCTCGAAGGTGCGGCCGACGATCCGACCCGCCTGATTCTCATATTCAACCCGCGTCCCCAGTTTCAGCATCGCGTTCTCCCCGGCGCATGCCACGGGTCCCCTTCACGTCTCGGCTGGTTACAAGGTGCGGGATTACAAAGCGGAAGAGGTGGTCAATAAAGAGGTATGCAGTGCGTCGGCGTGCTGGCGGGTGACCATTTACCGATTGCCATCGTGTCGAATATCTTAAACGGCGTTCTGTTTAGAATATTGAACGGTTGAACTGCATCAATGCTCGCCAGCAGACAGCTGGAGCGTCAGGAGCCGGTCTGTGCCGCCCGACCTTTGCGTTAGCGTGATTCTTCAGGCATTTGACAGATAAGCGGCAAAAAGTTTCATGGAAGAGCCATGAAATATCGTTATGACGCATCTGCGAAGCTGCGATTTCGCATCAAGGACGATCTGCGAACTCGCAGGCGAGGGAGGCCGGATGCTGGCATCCGGTTAGCTAAATAGGAATAAAGGCTACCGAGATTTGTATAAGTTTAAATTCACAAAATGGGTGATTATAGACGTTAACCCACTCTTAATGCGATTTGTAAAGCAATTTATATACAGTCAGCCATGCTGCGTCTGCTCACACTTCGCTGGTTTTCCGCCAATCGAGTCGCTATACGGCTGCGTCGCCCGCAGACGGATTCGCCTGCTCCGGCCATCGGCAAAGGCCAAGGATTTCCCCAGAACCTGTGGATAAGTCTGTGGACAATATACGGGAGAAGTGTGTGTCGAACGTTAAGGAAAGGGGTCTCGAGTGGTTGCCTATTTATTAGGCAAACGTGATAACCGCATGAAATTGTTTAGCATCGCGAACAGGTGGCAGTCCCCTTCGCGGTTATTCGGCCTGTCTGGGCGGGCTCTGGCATGGTGTGGCACAGCTCCATCACCTTGTGGAAATTTTTTTCATGCCAGCCATGCGGGGGCGAGACGAAATGTCGCACTGGCCTTTCTTCGACCAACGACATATTTTCGATACCAAATTTCCTGTATAGGACAGCGCAATGGCGGCGGGTCATCTCGACCCGGCCGCCTGAGCGCGCAACTGCCGCCCCTGCCCGATGGACGGTCGCGGTCGGCGAACTCCAACCCATAAAGCCGGAGATTTCCAAAGGCGCCCCGGCGCTGGAGGAGACTGGCTCAGGAATAGTACTCATGGCACGCAGAACGCCACTCAAGGATATGCGCAACATCGGCATCATCGCCCACGTCGATGCCGGCAAGACCACCACGACCGAGCGTATCCTTTATTACACGGGCCGCAGCTACAAGATCGGCGAGGTGCACGATGGTGCCGCCACGACCGACTATATGGAGCAGGAGCAGAAGCGGGGCATCACGATCCAGAGCGCGGCCGTTACCGTGTTCTGGAAGGATCATCAGATCAACGTGATCGACACCCCCGGCCACGTCGACTTCACGATCGAAGTCAACCGCTCGCTGCGCGTGCTGGACGGTGCCGTGGTGGTGTTCGACGGCGTTGCCGGCGTCGAGCCGCAGTCCGAGACGAACTGGCGCCTTGCGGACAACTACAACGTCCCGCGCATGTGCTACGTCAACAAGATGGACCGTTCGGGCGCGAACTTCCGCCGCTGCGTCGACATGATCGTCAACCGGCTGGGCGCCCGCCCGCTGGTTCTGTCGCTGCCGATCGGCTCGGAAGACAATTTCCGCGGCCTGATCGACCTCGTCACCATGAAGGCCCTCGTCTGGTTCTCGGACGAGAAGGACGCCCAGTGGGAAGAGTGGGAGATCACCGACGATCTGGCCGCCAAGCTGAAGATCGAAGTGAAGGAAGACCTCGACATCCTCGCCGACATCCCGAGGCTGCGCCAGGAGCTGATCGACACCGCTCTCGAGCAGGACGACGCGGCGATGGAAGCGTATCTGGATTCCGGTGACGATCCCGACATCGAGACGCTCCGCAAGTGCATCCGCAGGGGCACGGTCGGCAGCGCCTTCACCCCCGTCATCGCCGGCAGCTCCTTCAAGAACAAGGGCGTGCCGCAGATGCTGGACGCCGTCGTCTGGTACATGCCCTCCCCGACCGACGTCGAGGCGATCAAGACCGTCGACGAAAACGGCGACGTGGTCGGCGAGCGTAACTGCTCCGACGACGAGCCCTTCTCGGCGCTGGCCTTCAAGGTCATCAACAACCAGTTCGGCGCGCTGACCTTCGCCCGCGTCTATTCCGGCGTGGCGCAGAAGGGCACGACCCTGCTGAACTCCACCCGTGGCAAGCGCGAGCGCATCGGCCGCATGGTCGAGGTGTACGCCAAGGACACCAACGCGATCGAGGAATGCCGCGCCGGCGACATCATCGCCTTCGTCTCGCTGGCCGAGACGGAGACCGGTGACACCCTGTGCGATCCGGCCAGCCCGGTCATCCTGGAGCGGATGAAGTTCCCCGATCCCGTCATCAGCGTGTCGGTCGAACCGAAGACCAAGGGCGACCAGGAAAAGCTGGGTGCCGCACTGGGCAAGATGGTCCGCGCCGACCCGTCGCTCCGCCTGGAGCTGGACAAGGAAACCGGTCAGACCATCCTGCGCGGCATGGGCGAGCTGCACCTGGAGATCACCATCGACCGTATCCGCACCGAGTTCGGCGTGGAAGCTGTCGTAGGCCGTCCGCAGGTCGCGTACCGCGAGACCATCACCAGCAAGATCGAGCACATCTACACCCACAAGAAGCAGACCGGCGGTTCGGGCCAGTTCGCCGAAGTGAAGATGATCTTCGAGCCGCTGGAACGCGGCGAGGGCTTCAAGTTCGTCGACGCGATCGTCGGCGGCTCGGTCCCGCGCGAGTACATCCCGGCGGTCGGCGGCGGCATCGAGGTCCAGAAGGAAGATGGCGTGCTCGCCGGCTTCCCGACCGTGGACTTCAAGGCCACGCTGGTCGACGGTAAGTACCACGACGTCGATTCCAGCGCGCTGGCATTCGAAATCGCGGCCAAGGCCTGCTTCCGTGAGGCGATCCGCCGGGCCAATCCGGTCCTGCTGGAGCCGATCATGAAGGTCGAGGTCGTCACCCCGGAAAACCACCTGGGCGATTGCATCGGCGACTTGAACCGCCGCCGCGGCCTGATCCTGGGCCAGCTGGAGCGTGGCATGAACCTCGCGGTGGAGGCACACGTGCCGCTGTCGGAGATGTTCGGCTTCATCGGTGACCTGCGCAGCATGACCTCCGGCCGTGCTACCTTCACCATGGAGTTCAGCCACTACGATCCGGTGCCGCGCAACGTGGCCGACGAGGTCATCGCCTCCAAGGCAGCCGCGTAAGGCTTCGCTATGGCTGGTCGAAATGCCGGCGTGTTGGAATGGAAAACGGTCCGGGAGGAAACTCCCGGACCGTTTTTCGTTTGGGGAGCCAGGGGGGCGGCCAGCGTGAATAGGGAGAGACGCCGTGGATGAGTTTTTCGCCAGCGGCCGAATCATCGACCTGATCCTGGGGCTGGTGGTCATCGAAGGGGCGGCCCTGGCCCTGTGGCGGCGGTGGTCGGGCACTGGGCCAGGGCTGGAGGGAATGGCTGCCAACCTGCTGTCAGGGGCTTGCCTGCTGCTGGCTGTGCGGGCAGCGCTGACGGATGCGGCATGGCAATGGGTGGCGGCGGCCCTGCTCGGCTCGCTGCTGGCGCATGTCGCGGATCTTTATGGGCGGTGGAAGACTTGAGAGCCGTATGTCGTGCTAAAGCGAAGCGGCAGCCGACATAGCCGCGCCTGCTTGTCGGCTGCCGCTTCGCTTTAGCCGACCTACGAAGAGCAAATCGCTATACTACCGCTGACGGAACTCGTCGGGCTTGAGGTGGTGCTTCTTCATGAGCTGGTAGAGCCGGGCGCGGGACAGGTCCAGCGCTGCGCAGACCGCCTTGATGTCGCCGTTGTGACGGAGCAGGAGTTCGCTCAGGTGGCTGCGTTCGGCCCTGTCGCGGACGACGCGGTGGTCGTCGTCGGGGCGCGCCGGGGCGGGATCGACATGGGCGCGGGTGTAGCGTTGCGGCAGGTCGCCGATCCGGACGGGTCGTCCGTCATAAATATGGGCGATATACATCCCGAGATTCTTCAACTCGCGGATATTGCCCGGATAGTGGTAGGTCTCGACCAGGAACTGCTTCAGTTCGGCGTCCAGGGAAGGCACCGGGATGCCGTTGTCGGCGCAGACCTTCCGGATGAAATACTCCAGCAGAAGCTGGATTTCGTCGCGCCGCTCCCGCAGCGGCGGGATCAGCAGATGACAGATGTTCAGGCGGAAGAACAGGTCTTCGCGGAATTGCCCGTTGGCGACCATCTGTTCCAGGTTGCGGTTGGTCGCCGCGATCACCCGCACGTCCACCTTGGTCACCTTGTCGGAACCGACGCGCTGGATTTCGCCGACATCCAGGGTGCGGAGCAGTTTGACCTGGGCCAGCGGCTCCAGTTCACCGACCTCGTCCAGGAAGATCGTGCCGCCGTTGGCTTCCTCGAACCGGCCCTTGCGGTCCGCGGTCGCACCGGTGAACGAGCCCTTGGAGTGGCCGAACAGTTCCGATTCGATCACGCCGCTGGGAAGTGCTCCGCAGTTGACCGCCACGAACTTGTCGCGCTTGCTGTTGAGATGGATGATCCGGGCGAACAGCTCCTTGCCGGAGCCGGTTTCCCCCTCCAGCAGGACGGTCAGCTGGGACGGCGCTATCCGGGCGATACGGTCGAGGTTGGCGGCGATCTGGTGGTTGGCGCCCAGCACGCCCTCCAGTTCCAGGTTCTCGCGGTTGCGCGACGACGCCATCGGCTTCACCCGCTCATGGACGGTGTTCGCCACTGGAGGCGCCATCGTGCAAAGATGAAGGTAAGCCGCCCGAAGAGTGTTCAGCTCACTTAGAAAATCGTGCTGTTCGAAGTCATAGATCCGCGAGTTGCCCAGGACCTTCAGCTTCAGGGTCTCAATCCGAGCGATGCATTCATTGATATGATCGTTCGTACTGTCAGCGAATATTCCGGCGGAGTATGGGCTTGGCTGGCGGTAATCATCGTCCATGACCGTAAATACATCCGTTCCATTTAGCTCAAGGCTGAAATTGCCGGTCCGCATCCCGTTACGGCAGATGGATGTAATCACCCTTCGACTGTAACGCGAACGAAGATTTAGTAACACGTCCGGCAATTTGTCTACCTATAAAGGATTGCGGGATCATTCCGGAAGTGGCATGAATCCGGTTCAATAGCTCAGGTGTCTGGCAAAGCCTCTTCTGATGCAACCCATCATTGTTCGTTCGGCAAAAAGTCGACTGAGTGAGTTGAAGACGATCGGCAGAGCCCTGCTGCTTCTGTCGCTGTTTCTCTGTGCCACGTCGCCGCTCGACGCCCAGATGCGCAGCTTCGATCCCATGTCGCTGGTACGGAAGGCGGCGTCCGGATCTTCTGCCGGCGTGCGCCGCCTGCTCGACGGCATGACGCTGCGGGAAGTCACCCTGAACATGGTGGCCGACGAGGTCCTGCGGCAGAACTACAGCCTGCTGGCGGCGCGCGAGGCGCTGACCGCCTCGGGCGCGCTGGTGACCCAGCGGGATGCGGCGTTCGACATCACCCTGAGCGCATCGCTGAATGCCAGCATGTCGAAGACCGGCGACCGAATCGAAACCATCGGCCGGCCAAGGACACCCGACAGCGACCTGACCGCCGACGAGGATGCCGACGGTATCCCCGACTTCGTCCAGGGCGGGACCAAGACGGTCGAGGAGGTGGACGGCCAGAAGGTGCCCTGCGTGGTCGAGGACGATCAGGTCGTCAACGGCGGCATCGGCGCCGGCCTGTGCGGCCAGACCCCGGTCTATTCCAACGCCAAGGAAGCGGCCAGCCTGAAGAGCCAGTCCACCAAGCGGCTGACCGGGACGGTCGGCGTATCCAAGGTATTCTCGTTCGGCACCGCCCTCAACGCTTCGCTGAGCACGACCTATAATCAGAAGAACGGCGTCCAGGCCCCGGCGCTGACCCGCCCGATCTCCGTCGAGGACCCGTTCGGCTGGGGAGAGCGGTTGTACTGGACCACCGGCGCGTCGCTGAGCGCCACGATTTCGCTGCCCTATACCAAGGGGTTCGGCGAAGCCGGTTCCAAGGAGAACCTGGATCTGGAAAGCGCACGCAGCGGCGACCGGCGTGCCGCCTTCGCGGAGCAGGCCGTTCGCAACTCCACCCTGGCCGAGGTGCTTCAGACCTATTGGGACATGATCCGCAGCCTTCAGGACATCACGATCCTGAACGAACAGAAGGCGGCGCTCGATCAGCGCCGCGCCCGCGTCACCCGGCTGATCAGTTCGGGCACCATCACCAATTACGAACTGGGTCAGATAGACAGCGAACTGGCGTCGTTCGCCCTGCGGGAGGAAGCGGCCTGGACACAGTACCTGCTCCGTTCCAGCTCGCTCCTGACCCTGATGGCGGCCGATATCGACACGATCCTGGTGCCGGCCGACGCGGAAGCGCTGCTGGCGGATGCCGTGCCGGAGCCACCGTCCGACGCTTACGACCGCGCCATGATCGGCAACCCGGAGATCATGGCGGCCCAGGAAGACCTGAACGTCGGCAAGCTGAGCCTCGCGTACCGCGACAACCAGTCGCTGCCGGACATCGATCTGGTGCTGACGGCAAAGCTTTCCCAAAGCGACACGACCTTCGGGTTCAGCGATCCGGGAACGGCGCTGCTGAACCTCGGCAAGCCGGACCAGACCAACATCTTCGTCGGCGTCCGCTATCTCTATCCGCTTGGCAACCAGGCGGCCGAGGCGGCGCTGAGCCGGGCCAGGATCGACGAACGCAATGCCTTCGACCGCGCGCAGCAGACGCGGCAGCGCATCACCAATTCGGTGGACCGCGCGCTGGCGGACATGCGCGGCGCCCAGGCGCTGATGCAGGTCAGCCAGGGCGACATGGAACTGGCGGGCTTCGCCTATGAACGGCTGGTCGATGAACGCGAACGAGGGCTGGCGACCGAGTTCGAGGTCATGAACAGTTACCAGGACGTCCTGTCGGCCCGCCTCAACCAGGCCAGCGCGCGGGTCGAGATCCACAAGGCGCGGATCAGGCTGAGCGCCGCCCAGGGGACCCTTGAAGAGGACTTCCTGCGATGAGATTGGGAACGGCGATCCGGGGACTGCTGGCCGGGCTTGCCCTGGCCGCCATGGCCCTGCCGGCGGTTCAGGCCCAGACTACTACCCAGATCACTCCCCAGACCAGTGCCCAGGCGAGGACCCGGAGCGGGCCGCCGCCCGCGACGGCGGCGGCTGACGCCCTGGAAGTGCCGCCCGGCATGTTCACGCTGGACGCAAGGCGGGTCGCCGACGAGAGGACCGGCAATGCGGTCGTCGCGGCGACCCGCGAAGCACTGGCGCAGACCGGCGTCCTGTTTGCGCCCCTCGAGATCCGCGAACTCAGCCTGCGCGATGCGGCGCTGGCGGCGTTGCAGCGGAACCTGGATATCAAGCGGAGCGGCCTGAACAAAAGCGTCGTTCAGCAGGCTCTGGTCGAGGCCGAAGCCGTCTTCGACCCCGTCTTCACGGTATCCACCGGCGCGTCCCTGTCGCGCAGCTTCACGCGCGGCGAGCGTCCCATGCAGTGGAAGCCGGCGACCCAGGAATATTCCAGAGGGCAGCAGATCAAGACCAGCGAGTCGCTCGACAACATCTTCCTGTGCGGCGACATGATCGACATCCTCGACCAGCCGGAGGACATGCAGGTCAGGTTCCTGACCGGCCGGCTGATCACCCCCGACGCCAACGGCGAATGCCACGTCCGGGTGCTGCCCGCCACGGCGCCGGTGGCCCTGGTCAGCTTCGACAAGCAGCGGGTCGCCGGATACTACCCGGTCTACAAGGAAGCGAGCACCAAGAGCCCGACCGGGCAGGATGAAAGCTATACCGGCGGCGGCGGGGTATCCCAGCGCCTGCCCTGGGGCGGCAGCATCGACGTCAGCATCGTCGCCACATATCACGACACCTACTATACCAACAATCCGAACGACCCGCTCACCAAGTCCTATGGTTCGTACAAGCGTCCCTGGACGTCCCGCGCCTCGTTCGGCACCGGCCATGCACTGCCCTATTCCAAGAACTTCGGCGATGGCGACGACAGCCGGCTGGCGATCGACGTCGCCCGGATCAACCTGGATGTCGCGGATTTCACGGTGCGGGGCATCGTCAATCGCACCTTGCAGACCGTGGATGGGCTTTACTGGTCGCTGGTCGGCGCCGTCCACCGGCTGAACGCCGCCGCCGGGGCGGCGGCGCTGGCGGAGGAAACGTCCCGGCGGATGCAGAAGAAGATGGAACTGGGATTGGCGACCGAGAGCAACCGCGCCCAGGTCGCCGCCCAACTCGCCCGGCTGCGGGCGACCCAGCAGCAGCTTTTCGGCGATTACGTCACGGCATCCGAAAGCCTGCGGGAAGCGCTGAACGAGCAGGATGAAATCCTGTTCCTGCCGGTCGGCTACAGCGCCGCCCTGGACAACCCGCCGGAGGCGCCGGCCGGACCCGCGAACGTGCTGGACAGTCCCGACTACATGAGGGCGGAGACCGCGGTCAGGATCGCGATGCGGGTGCGCGATACGCGGGTGGCGCAGACGCGGCCCGACCTGTCCATCAGTTCCGGCATGCAGGTCGGCCAGAGCAACGCCGTCTTCGGGTATTCGACCGCCACCGAGTCCATGAAGAACCTGATCAGCTACGATACCGCCTCGGCGAGCATCGGCATCCTCTACCGGCGGCCGCTGCTGAACCGCGCCGTCGGGGCGGCCCTCACGATCGCCGAATCCGACATAAAGCGCCAGACGCTGCTGCTCAATCAGGTCGAAACCCAGATCCGGGGCGAGTACGACGCGGCGCGGATACAGATGGTCAGCGCCCGCCAGCGGATCGAGGATTCGCGGAAGCGCCTGGATATCGTCCGGAACCTGTACGAGCGGGCTGTCCGGCTGGAAGCGGGCGGGGTGGTGACCGCCTATGAGACGATCGGGCGGCTCGGCACCCTGCTCGACGCCCAGTTGAGCCACGCTCAGGCGAGGATCGACGTGCTGACGGCGGAAACCCGGCTGCTCGCCGCCGTCGGCGCGCTTGCCGACCGTTACGGCGAACGGGTGGCGCAGACGGCGGACGACCGCCAGCGCATCGCGCTGCTGAAGAAGACCGGCGGCATGGTGACGTTCGGAGGGCCGCTGTGATGGCGACTGTGATGGCACGCATTTTCTTCGCGGCACTTCTTCCGTGCGTCGTGATCGGCGGCACCCGAAGCTGGGCAGCCGACGTGACCCGGTTCTCGCCCGAAGACCTGAAGCGCAACAGCGCCGCCGTGACCGAGGTCGTCCGGCGGCAGATCGTTGAACAGCCGACCGAGCGGGACAATACCCGGATCGCCATGATCGGGGACCTGCTGAAGCGGCGCCCCGATATCGGCGGCGCCCGGACGCTGGAGCCTGTCGACCGGCGCTCCGCCATCGCCGGCGGCCTCGGCAACAACCTGACCATCGCCATCGGGCTGACCTCGCCCGAGCGGACGACGGCGCTGGCCGATGAGGCGAGCGCCGTCTTCCTCCCGGTGCTGGACCTGACGATCGGCTAT
>DASQKT010000259.1:0-6598 GCA_035630415.1 Skermanella sp. | reverse complement strand
GCCAACGCCTTCGTCATCCTGGACGAGGCGCAGAACACGACGCCGATGCAGATGAAGATGTTCCTGACCCGGCTGGGCGAGAACGGCCGCATGGCGGTGACCGGCGACACCAGCCAGATCGACCTGCCCAGCGGTACCCGGTCCGGCCTGAAGGATGCGATCGAGATCCTCCAGGGCGTGCCCGGCGTCAGCTTCGTCCAGTTCGGCGACGCCGACGTGGTCCGCCACCCGCTGGTTGGACATATCGTCCGCGCCTATGACAAGCACGACGCCGCCCGGCAGGAAGCAGAACGCCAGGGCGGCCGGTCGGCCGATGGATACCGGCGATGACCGCATCACCTGAGCCATCCGCCACAGCACCGACGCTCGATATCTCCTTCAGCCTGGAAGCGGGCGAGTGGGAAGCAGCCGTTCCCGATGCCGAACAGCGGGTGGAGGCGGCGGCCAGGGCCGCTTTCGAGGCCGCCGAAAAGCCTGAGATCCTGGGTGGCGATACCCCGGTCGAGATGAGTCTGGTGCTGGCGGACGACGCGCTCGTCCAGACCCTCAACCGCGACTACCGCGACAAGGATAAGCCGACCAACGTACTTTCTTTCGCGTTATTGGACGATTTGGACGATACCGATGAGAGCACGGATGATGTCTTGGCGCGCGATCAGGGAATGCCTATACTGATAGGCGATGTGATCCTCGCGTTTGAAACCGTGCAGCGCGAAGCGCTGGAACAGGGAAAATCCCTTGGGGATCATCTGACGCATCTGGTAATTCATGGCGTTCTTCATTTACTAGGTTATGATCACCAATCCGACCCTGACGCCGACCGCATGGAAAGACTGGAAACCAGCATCCTCGCCCGCTTGGGCATCGCCGATCCCTATTCCGCCAACCCGGCCAAATCGGCCGTGGCTGAAGGGGAGACTGGCGCGGACGGCGCCACCACACTCCAACCCACATGACAATGACAGACATATCCGGCAGTAGATCGCCCCGTGAAGACGGGGCCGACGAGCAAAACTCCTTCACCGGTCAATTTCGCGGCTGGTTGAGGACGATCCTGGGGGGACGCGGCGATACGACGCTGCGCGACACCATCGAGGAGCTGATCGAGGAACGGCGCGAAGCCGAAGGATCGATCGCCGCCGACGAGCGCGTGCTCCTCGCCAATATCCTGAAGCTCCACGACCGCACCGTGGTGGACGCCATGGTGCCGCGTGCCGACATCGTGGCGGTCGATATCGACACCACGCTCCCGGCGCTGATCGAGCGCATGTCGGAGGAAGCCCATTCCCGCATGCCGGTCTACCGGGAAACGCTCGACGACGTCGTCGGCATGATCCACATAAAGGACGTGCTGAGCTGTATCGCGAAGCAGAAGCCGTTCCAGATGAGCGATATCGTCCGCGACGTCGTGATCGTGGCGCCCAGCATGCCCGTGCTCGATCTGCTGCTTCAGATGCGCCAGTCCCGCCAGCACATGGCGCTGGTCGTGGACGAGTTCGGCGGCATCGACGGCCTCGTCACGATCGAGGACCTGGTCGAGGAAATCGTCGGCGAGATCGAGGACGAGCACGACGAGGAGGAAGCTCCCATGCTCGTGACCCGGCCGGACGGAACCCTGCTGGCCGACGCCCGCTTGCCGATCAACGAGTTCCTGAGCGAAGTCGGCCCCGTCCTCAACGAAGAGGAACAGGAAGACTTCGATACCCTGGGCGGCCTGGTGTTCAGCCTCGCCGGCCGCGTCCCCAGCCGGGGCGAGTTGCTGAAGCACTATTCCGGCATGGAGTTCGAGGTGATCGATGCCGATCCCCGGCGGATCAAGCGTCTGCGGGTGCGCAACCTGCCGGAAGCGGCAGCGGCGGCCCATGCCTGATCCCATGCTCCCCGATTTCACCACTTATGACTGAAACTTCACATGCCTGACGCGACCCTGCGCCCGGCGGGCGCAGGCGGCATCGCGGCCGGGCGCCCCGGACGACGTTTAGCATCCCGGTTGGCAACGCTGACCGGGTGGCGCCGCTATGCAGCCGCCGCGGCCTTCGGCGGTTTAGCCACATTAGCATTGCCGCCGGCCGGCGCCGTACCGGTCCTGCTGCTGGCTTTTCCGGGATTGCTCTGGCTGCTCGAGGGGGCAGCCACCAAGCGATCCGCTTTCTTCACCGGCTGGTGGTTCGGCTTCGGGCATTTCGTCCTCGGGCTCTACTGGATCTCCTTCGCGCTGCTGACCGATGTGGCGAAGTTCTGGTGGATGATGCCGTTCGCCATAGCGGGCCTTCCAGCCCTGCTCGCGATCTTCGTCGGGCTGGCGACGCTTGTGCTGCATATCGCCTGCCGCCGCCTGAAACTGTCGGGCCTTGCCCGCGTCCTGGCTTTCGCCATTGTCTGGACGATCTTCGAGTACCTGCGCGGTCATGTCTTCACCGGGTTCCCGTGGAACCTGATCGGCTACTCCTGGACCGGCTTCCTTCCCGTGCTTCAAAGCGTCGCAGTGATCGGCATCTATGGGCTGGGACTGCTGACCGTGGCGGTGGCGTCGCTGCCGGCGCTTCTCTCAGATCCATCCGAGTCGGTCATGCGGGGGCGTGCGAGCGTCGCAATCGGCCTTGTTCTTGTCGGTGCAATGGGTCTTGCGGGTTGGGTCCGATTGTCGCAGGCCGACTCCACCACCGTTCCGGGAGCGAGGCTTCGGGTAGTCCAGCCGGCTATCCCGCAGACGCTGAAATGGGCACCGGCCGAACGGGCGCGCAACTTCGAACGTCTGCTGGAACTGACGGCGGAACCGGCCGCCGCCGGAGCCGCCCCGGTCACCCATGTCGTCTGGCCGGAAACGGCGGTGCCGTTCTTCGTGGAGCGCGATGGTGGTGCTCGTCAGGCGATGGCCTCCGTCACCCCGCCCGGCGGCAGCATCATCACCGGCGCTCCCCGTATCCGGGTGGAAGCGGACGGAGAAAACCGGTTCTGGAACAGCCTGCATGCGGTCGATGGCAGCGGCGCCGTCGTCGCCAGTTTCGACAAGTTCCATCTGGTGCCGTTCGGCGAGTACATGCCGCTACGCGGTATCCTGCCGGTCGGCGGGATCGCGGCCGGGGCCACCGATTTCTCGGCCGGCCCTGGACCGGCAACCCTGAGCGTGCCGGGATTGCCGCCCTTCAGCCCGTTGATCTGCTACGAAGTGATCTTTCCGGGAGCGGTCAAGGACTCCCACAACCGGCCCGACTGGCTGCTCAACGTGACGAACGACGCCTGGTATGGGAAGACGGCCGGTCCCCATCAGCATTTCGAGATCGCACGCGCGCGTGCGGTTGAAGAAGGACTACCTTTGGTCCGCGCTGCCAACACAGGTATTTCGGGAGTTTTCGACGGCTACGGTCGCGTTACGGCATATCTCGCTCTGGGCGAACGTGGTGTCGTGGATGCAGATCTGCCTGCCGCACTTCCTATTACGCCTTACGGACGGTTCGGTGACGCTGTCTTGGTATTACTCCTTATGAGTTTCTCGCTGGTCACAACCATCGCTCGACAAACCCGCTAAATATCGCACATATTTTTGTATGCACGTGCACAAGAATGCGGTAATACGTACTATTGAATGCATACACGTGCATAACTAATTAGAAGCCAAACATTCAACAGGGGTTTGAGCAGATGCAACCACAGACACGAGGCCGGCGTGGAACCGGCGGGCGTCCGAAGACCGGCAAGCCGAATCCCATCGACGTACACGTCGGATCACGGGTAAGGCTGCGGCGTACTCTCCTCGGCATGAGCCAGGAGAAGCTGGGCGAGGCGATCGGCCTGACGTTTCAGCAGGTCCAGAAATACGAGCGTGGCGCGAACCGAATCGGCGCAAGTCGCCTGTTCGACCTGAGCCGGGTGCTCGATGTGCCCGTTTCCTTCTTCTTCGACGACATGCCGGCCGATCCGGACAGCATCCCGACATCCGAAGGCTCCGCCGGCGGTTTCGGCGAGGAGAAGTCCACTTCCTTCGAACCGGACCCGATGGCCAAGCGCGAGACGCTGGAACTGGTTCGCGCCTACTACCGGATCACCGATCCTCAGGTACGCAAGCGGCTGTTCGAGCTGACCAAGTCGGTCGCGAACGCGGCCAATGCCGAAGGCGACTGAATGGACCGGCCGCTGGCCGGACCCGTTCGAGAACGTGGTCCCGGCCGGCTCGTCCGGTAACCGGACCTGCCGGCTCGTCCGGTAACCGGAAATGTCTTATTTCGGATTGGTAGGTACCTTATTAAACTTCGATGATAGCCCTGCAAGTTAGCCGCGCGGGGTAATCAGGCGGCATGCTCCCAATCGAAGTCGCTTGACCACAGGTACGCGGATTGCGAAAAGAGAAAGAGGCGGGTCACTCTTTCGTGCGACCTGCATATTTTCGTATTCTGTCAGAACCCGCAACGTGCCGAGGCTACCTGTGGCTCTACGCAACTACGTCTTCACCAGCGAATCAGTTTCCGAGGGCCATCCAGACAAGGTCTGCGACCGCGTTTCCGACGCTATCGTCGATCTTTATCTCGGCCATGACCCTTATGCCCGCGTCGCTGTCGAAACGCTGGCGACGACCAACCAGCTCGTGCTGGCGGGTGAGGTCCGTGGTCCCGATACGATCACCCATGAGCTGATCGAAGCCGCGGCGCGTCAGGCGGTGAAGGACATCGGCTACGAGCAGGAAGGCTTTCACTGGGAGAAGGCCGACGTCAAGATCCTGATCCATGCGCAGTCCGCCGACATCGCCGTCGGCGTCGACGCCGCCGGCAACAAGGACGAAGGCGCCGGCGACCAGGGCATCATGTTCGGCTACGCCTGCCGCGAGACCGACGCGCTGATGCCGGCGCCGATCCACTTCTCGCACGGCATCGCCAAGAGCCTCGCCGAGGCCCGCCACTCCGGCGCCGCCCCGCTGCTCGGCCCCGACGCCAAGACGCAGGTCAGCCTTCAGTACGAGAACGGCAAGCCGGTCCGCGCCACCTCCATCGTGGTTTCGACCCAGCACGACGCCTCGATCGAAACCGATCAGGTGCGCGAGATCGTCCTGCCCCATATCGTCAACGTGCTGCCGCAGGGCTGGCTGCCGGAGGCGGAGTTCATCTACGTCAACCCGACCGGCCGTTTCGTGATCGGCGGTCCCGATGGCGACGCCGGCCTGACCGGGCGCAAGATCATCGTCGACACCTACGGCGGTGCGGCGCCGCATGGCGGCGGTGCCTTCTCCGGCAAGGACCCGACCAAGGTCGACCGGTCGGCCGCCTATGCCGCGCGCTACCTCGCCAAGAACGTGGTCGCCGCCGAACTGGCGGAGCGCTGCACCATCCAGTTGGCTTATGCCATCGGCGTGTCCCGCCCGCTGGCCGTCTACATCGACACCTACGACACCGGCAAGGTTGACGAGGAGCGTCTGTCCAAGGTCCTTCAGGAACTGGTCAACCTGAGCCCGCGCGGCATCCGCGAGCATCTCGGCCTCAACAAGCCGATCTATGCCCGCACCTCCGCCTACGGCCATTTCGGCCGCGCCCCGGAAATCGACGGCGGATTCTCATGGGAGAGGACGGATCTGGTCACGGATCTGCGGTCCGCCTTTGCCTGATCGTCCTCCCGGCCCGCGCGACGACACGCCGGCCGATCTGCGGGAAAAAGTCTACGGCCGCCGACGCGGCCGTAGACTTCGCGTTTATAAGACCGACCTGCTGGAAACCCTGCTGCCCCGTCTGGCAATCGAGCCGCCGGAAAAGGGTGCCTGCCTGGACCCGGCTACCCTGTTCGAACAGCCGATGCGCGACCTGTGGGTCGAGATCGGCTTCGGCAGCGGCGAGCATCTGGCGGCGCACGCCGCAGCCAATCCCGATATCGGCATGATCGGCTGCGAACCGTTCCTGAACGGCGTGGCCAACCTGCTGGAACACATCGATACCGGCGGTCAGCGCAATATCCGCATCCTGGCCGAAGACGCCCGCCCGCTGCTCGACGCTCTGCCCGACGCATCGGTCGGCAGGGCCTTCGTGCTGTTTCCCGACCCCTGGCCGAAGCCGCGCCACCACAAGCGGCGCTTCATCGGCCCGGAAAATCTGGCCCGGCTCTCCCGCGTCCTCAAGGACGGGGCGGAACTGCGGATGGCCAGCGATGTCATGGGTGTCGCCATGTGGATGCTGGAGCATACCTGGCTTCATCCCGACTTCGAGTGGCTCGCCCGCACGCCGGAAGACTGGCGCAGCCGTCCGGACGACTGGCCGCAGTCGCGCTACGAGCAGAAAGGCGTGGAAGCCGGCCGCAATCCGGTGTTCCTGCGCTTCAGGCGGAAGGCCCGCATGCCCGCGTAGCGGGCTTGGTCGGATGCCTCTACATAGGTGCTGACTTAGGCTGTCCACCTTTTTCCGTCATACCCGGACTTGATCCGGGTACCTCCTGGCGGAGGCTGACGGGAGGACTTCAACCTGAAGTCCGGATGCCATCCGTTAACCTCCTGAAAGGAGGTACCCGGATCAAGTCCGGGTATGACGGAAACGGAGTGGACGCCTTATGTCAGCGCCTATGGGCTCAGCTCCGGTCGATCGCGCGCCAGCCGATGTCGCGGCGGCAGAAGCCTTCCGGCCAG
>DASQKT010000258.1:0-4122 GCA_035630415.1 Skermanella sp. | reverse complement strand
CCCGCCGCCGCTCCCGCTGCCGCCGCCGCTCCCGCTGCCGCCGCCGCTCCCGCTGCCGCCGCCGCTCCCGCTGCCGCCGCTTCCACTGTTGCCGCCGCTCCCGCTGTCGCCGCTGCTTCCATTATCGGAGCCGCCGTTCGCCCCTCCACTGGCATTTCTCGAACCGCTTGCCCCCGAACTTCCGGTGTCGCTCGCCGAACTGTTCGAGCTGATTCCCGAGGAAGAGGCGGCGGCTCTGTTGGCCGACGCACTTGGCACCCTGTCCGGGCCGTCCGTCGGGGGAACGGTAACGGGCGGAGGCGGAACGACTTCGACATAGGTTTCGAAGGGGTCGAGGCATTTGCCTTGCTGCTTGGCGGCGGCGAGGTCCCGACCCTTGATAACCCAGCAATCCATGATCACCGTCTTTTCGCTGGCACAGGCCGAAATGCCCACGACGGCAGGAATTGTCAGCAAGATAGTGCGGAATGCGGGATTTATGGTCTTCGACACGCTGCTGTTGAAGGGCATCGTTTTCACGGTCTCCAGGGAGGAAGCTCAGTAACCGCAGTTCAGGGGCCGTATGATTTCAGGCGATACTTCAAAGCCGAAATCTTCCAAATCGGTGTAATAGAAACACAACTACAATGCTACTATAGAGCTTTGAGTAGTCTTTTGTGTCGGCGTACTGCCTATTCTCCGCGATTATTACGCCGGAGTTACCTCAAGGGCGGTCGACAAGTCGGGCTTAAAGCGTCCGGGCTTAAAGCATGAGGACTGCGGCGCCGGTTATCGCGCCGGAACGCAGTGCGGCTACGGCTTCGTTCGCCTGGGCGAGCGGGAATGTCGTGACGTGAGTCTTCACCGGGACCGCGGGAGCCAGCGTCAGGAATTCCTCGCCGTCGCGGCGGGTCAGGTTGGCGACGGAACGGACCACGCGCTCTCCCCACAGGATTTCGTAGGGGAAGGCCGGTATGTCGCTCATGTGGATGCCGGCGCAGACGACAGTGCCGCCCTTCGTCACGGCGCGGAGTGCGGCCGGGACGAGCGGGCCGGAGGGGGCGAAGATGATGGCGGCGTCGAGCGGGACGGGGGGCCGTTCGTCCGATCCTCCCGCCCAGGACGCGCCGAGGTCCGAGGCCAATCGCTGGGCCGCCGTGTCGCCCGGCCGCGTGAAGGCGTAGACTTCGCGGCCCTGGTGGCGGGCGACCTGCGCGATGATGTGGGCCGCAGCACCAAAACCGTAGAGGCCGAGGCGCCGGGCGTCTTCTCCCGCCATGCGCAGGGCGCGGTAGCCGATCAGGCCGGCGCACATCAGGGGAGCGGCTTCGTCGTCCCGGTACGATGCGGCTATCGGGAAGCAGAAGCGGGCGTCGGCCACTGTCATTTCGGCATAGCCGCCGTCGATCTGGTAGCCGGTGTAGCGGGCGCCGTCGCACAGGTTCTCCCGGCCGGACAGGCACCAGGGACAGACGCCGCAACTCCAGCCCAGCCAGGGGACGCCGACGCGGTCGCCCAGAGCAAAGCGATCGACGGCGGAGCCTTTGGCAAGCACTGTTCCGATGATCTCGTGGCCGGGGATCAGCGGCAGCTTGGGGTCGGGCAGCTCGCCGTCGATCACGTGAAGATCGGTGCGGCAGACGGCGCAGCTATGGACCCTGATGAGGAGTTGGTCGGGGGCGGGGATCGGATCGGGCACCTCGGCGAGTGTAAGGAGGGTGCGGGGCTCCTTCAGGATCATCGCTTTCATCGGCTTTCCTCCACGCGGCTTACGGCAGGGTTGGGCCGGATTCTATCGCGCCGGCGGCCGGAGGGCGCTGATCCATATTAACCAAGCTGCTCGAGAAACTTGGTCAGGCGAGCTTGATCTGGATCAACGTGGTTTCCTCGATATCGGAGCATTATGGTTACCAAACATTAAGCATAAGATCCGTGGGAGGATGACATGGTCGCTCATATCGTCTATGTGGTCGATCGGCAGGAAGCTCACTGGACCATCGCCGGTTGCGGCGACAGTGGATGCGGATGGTTTCCGACGCGGAAGGACGCGCTAAGGTCGGCGCTTTCGGATGCGGAGCGGGTGCGGCGGCTGGGCCATGATGTCGCCGTGCTGGTCCGGCGCAGCAACGGGACGGTCCGCGCGATACCGGCGCGTGAGAGTATCGAGGCTTAGATAACTTTAGTGCGCGTCGGCTCTGAAATTCGGACTAATGCGTCCGTTGCATGGTAACACCCATCAGGTTATGCCAAGATGAAAGACTGGAAGCTGACAGACTAGCTTCCGCGCCTGTCCGGGTTTCATCTTGTGGGTGGAATTCCGGCAATCGATAAACACCCAGGGCCGTAGTCTTTCGTCAACCGATTGATTTGAACTTGGATCGGCTGAGAATGTTGCGGAACTTGGATAAGGTAGGAGGAGACGCGATGTTCTGGAAAAAGAATAATAACAACGCAAACACAGCCCCGGCGAGCAAGGCGCCGAGCTACAGTTCCGTCAAGATTCACCCCTCGGTCGACCAGGGGGTCGTCGCCGGCGCGCCGAACTTTAGCGGCGGAACCTTGCACTGTAAATGTGCCAGCAATCCCGTCGAGGTGAAGATCACCGGCAATTCCGCCCATAACCATGTCTGCGGCTGCACCAAGTGCTGGAAGCCGTCCGGAGCGCTGTTCTCGATGGTCGCCGTGGTTCCGCGCGACAACCTCAAGGTCACGGCGAACGCCGACAAGCTTCAGGTGGTCGATGCATCGGCGGCGATCCAGCGGCATGCCTGCAAGGAATGCGGCGTGCATATGTACGGCAGGATCGAGAACACGGGCCACCCGTTCTACGGCCTGGACTTCATCCATACCGAACTGTCCGACCAGAAGGGCTGGAGCGCTCCGGAGTTCGCGGCTTTCGTGTCGTCGATCATCGAATCCGGCGCCAAGCCCGACCAGATGGGCGCGGTGCGTGGCCGGCTGAAGGAATTGGGGCTGGAGCCCTATGACGCCCTGTCGCCGCCGCTGATGGACCTGATCGCGACTCATGTCGCGAAAAGCAAAGGCGTTCTGGCGGCCTGAGGGCGGTTTGAGCAGCTAAATCCGACCAAGGTTCCGGGGTGGGGGTGAGGATATTTCTCCCGCCCCGGAGCCGTGTTCGGGTTCGCGGAGGTCGATATTATTTCTCGGCGGCGATCGCGGTGAGCAGATCCATCCCGTACTTGTCGGCGAAGGACTTACGGAGCGGTTCCTCGACGACTTGACGCATTTGCGTGGTGTCGACCTCCTCGATCACCTGCATGCCTGCGGCCTTGAGCCCGGTGATGATTTCGGCGACCTGCTTGGCGTTGAGATCGCGCTGGTAGGTGGCCGTCTCGCGCGCAGCCTCCACCAGGATCTTCTGGTACTCGGGCGACAGCTTGTCGAACTTGGGCTTGTTCATCACGAGGATGAGGGGCGAATAGGCGTGGTGGGTGAGGGTCAGATACTTCTGGACCTCGTAGAACTTGGCGGCCCATAGCACGGGCAGCGGGTGCTCCTGCGCATCGATGGCGCCGGTCTCGAGGGCAGGGTAGAGTTCCGCATAGGCCATCGGCACCGGGTTGGCGCCCAGGAGCTGGAATGCCTGGATGTGGAACGGGTTCGGAGTGGTGCGGATCTTCAGGCCCTTGATGTCCTCGTGCGTGCGGATCGGGTGCCTGTTGTTGGTCATCTCACGCCAGCCGTTCTCCAGGAAGGCGAGGCCCTGGATGCCGTGCGGGGACAGCTTGTCGAGCAGGCTCTGGCCGACCTTGCCGTCGAGCACGTGGTAGGCGTGATCGGCGTCGCGGAACAGGAACGGCAGCTCGAGGGCCGTCGTCTCTCCTACGACGCCGTTGAAGGTGGTCGATCCCGACTGAATGATCTCGATGCTTCCGCCGCGCAACAGGTTGAGCGCCTGCTGGGCTGGGCCGAGGCCGCTGTTCGGGAAGATGTTGATCTCGATGTTGCCGTTGGTCCGTTCCTTGACCAGCTTGGCGAAATGTGTCGCCGCGAGATGCTGGGTGGAATCGATCGCGACCTCGTGGGCCAGCTTGAACTTGTACTCGGCGCCGAAGGCCGTGCTGGCGAGCATCGCCATGGAGCCGATCATGAGTGCGAGAAGCTTCATGCTTCTTCCTCCCT
>DASQKT010000257.1:0-8746 GCA_035630415.1 Skermanella sp. | reverse complement strand
GGGAAAGCGTTCCGGCGCTTTCCGGAGCACTTCCGGCAGGTCTGGCGGCTTCGGCCTGAATTGTAGCGCCTGCTTCCTCAATCCTACTCCAATGAACTGGAAATCCCGTGGTGCCGTTTTGCACTGCGGGATGTTGTCATTGTGAACAACAGGATTGAGAGAACACCATGCAGAACCTTTATACCGCCAAGAACCCCTTCATGAGCATGTGGCTATCGGCCGCCAATTCTTCCGCCAACATGATGCGAGGCGCCTGGGCTGCCGAGATGCAGAAGCAGCAGCAGGAATTCATCCAGAACTGGATCAAGATGTCGATGCAGATGTGGATGCCGATGCTGAATCCTCCGCGCGACCGCAAGTAACCTGCGTGTAACGGGTGTCGGCCAGGGCCGGGACACGGCCCGGTCGTTCACCCGGTTATTCAGGAGGTACCGCCGTCGTGTAGACGGTTGGGGATTTGCATCCTCCAACGGGATGCGCTTATTGACGCAAGCCACCTATAGCTTTTTTGCACTGCAAAAATTCATGCTTTCTAAACCGGCTGGGCCTATATGGGAGTGCAGTATATTGCACTGCACCATAAGGAGCTTCCCATGCGTCGCTTTCTCGGCCTTGCCGCCGTTGCGGCTCTCCTCGTCCCCTCGATCGCTTCCGCTGCCGACGTCGTGAGCGCCCAGCAGGCCCGGACCGTAGCCTTGCGTGACGGGTCCGCCGTGGTCTTCTTCACGAATGCCGACGACAAGTTCGAAGTCGTCACGACCGTTTCCGCCACCGAAACCGCCCCGGCCCTGCGCTTCACCCACGATCTGGCGTCCGGCCAGTCGGCCGTGATCGAGCTGAGCGGCGATGCCGATGCCCCCGCTGCCCGTCTGGTCCTGACCCGCGACGGCGACAAGCTGCGCGTCGACAGCGGTTCGAAGACCGCCTCCACCGGCCTCTGACCTTTCCCAGGCCGGTTCGGCTTATTCCTGGGCCGCTCCTGAAAAACGGGCGGCCCGTGGAATAGCCGCTGGAATAACCGGCGCCCTTGTCTTGTTGATACTTGCAGATAAACAATCCGCTAGGTGTCGACATGCGTGTCCGGCTACTGATCGCTTCAGCTTCTCTTTTTCTGATGTCCGTCCTGCCGGCAGCCGCCGATTGGAACAGGGATCGGGGATGGGACCGGGGCGGCAGGCATTACCAGGCCGAAGGGCTCAAGAGGGCCTGTAATTACGGCGACCGCCGCGCCTGCATCCAGTTGGGCGAGGTGATCGGCCGCCACCGCGAGGCCAGGCGCCAGCGGGAATGGCGGCAGGACCGCTTCGCGATGCCTGACCGGTATTATGAAGAGCGGTCGCGCTACTACCGTCCGCCTCCGCCGCCGTCCGGTTTCTCCTGGCGTTTCGAGTCGCGGTAGGCGACTCATGATCCTTCACTCCGCGTCGCTGTTGGCGATGGCCTGAAGGGCTTTCCAGTTCTGTATGGCGAAGGCGTTGCCGTCGCGTGCGATGATGCCTTCCGCCTGCCACTGTCCCAGATGAAAATTCACCTTCTGCCGGCTGGCCCCGATCAACTGGCCAAGGTCGCGTTGCGTCGGGCTGCCTTTGGTCCGGGGAGTGCCGGCGCTTGATGGGGTCGATGAGGGTTTCGAAGGACGATCCGACGATTGGGCCGCTATCGTCAGCAGCAGGCGGGCCAGCCTGACGTTGACGGGATGCAGCGTGACGCCCTCGACCTGATCGGTCGAGCGGCGCAGCTTCTGCGACAGCATCGCGCAGAGACGGAGCGCCGATTCCGGGAACTGGCGCAACGTCGCCAGGAAATCGGCGCGCTCCAGCGCCAGCACCAGCGTTTCTCCCATGGCCGTGGCATCGGCGCTGCGCGCCTGACCGTCAAGCAGGCTCATCTCGCCGAAGATCTGGCCGGGCTCCATGATGGTCAGCAGCATCTCCCGCCCATCCGATGTATTCACCCCGATCCGCACCCGTCCTTCGATCAGGATCATCAGCGTCGAGCCGGGATCTCCCCGCATGAAGATCACTTCGCCGTCGGCGAACCGGCGGGAGTTCAGTCGCGTGGCGATCGCTTCCCGTTCCGGTGGCGCGAAGTTTTCAAAGAATGGGATGCTCGCTAAAAATTGAACTTTGCGCGCATGTGTTAATACTGCCATCAACGCTCTCCTGGTTTTCAGGCGGTCCAAGCCCTGTCCGGTCTAGCCCTGGCCAAGTTTGACCCTGGATTGAACGATTCCATAGATCTGTCGGGATGGTCGATCATTTACCCTGTAATCGTGTGTGCGATCGTTTGAACCGCAGTGGTATTTTCACGTCTCGCCGTTGGAACCGGCTGCAACGCCTCGGCGGCCGATTTGCAGCTTTTTGAGAGTCCTTTCCGGAGGAATCGATGCTCGGCATCCGACTCCTGGGCGAGATGGAAATAACGCGGCAGGGGGAGCGGCTTGAATTGCCGCCCTCCCGCAAGACGCGCGGGCTGCTGGCCTATCTGGCGCTGGCGAACCGGCCGCTGCGGCGGGAGCGGCTCTGCACCCTGCTGTGGGACGCTCCGGACGATCCCAAGGGAGCCTTGCGCTGGAGCCTGAGCAAGCTTCGGCCGATCGTCAACGAGCCGGACCGGACGCGGATATTGGCGACGCGCGAGCTTGTGTCTTTCGATCCCTCCGGCGTGCATATCGATCTCGCCGCCGTCAAGGCCCGGCTGGACGACGGAGCCGACGGCGTCGATACCGCCGCGCTGAAGGAGCTGGAAAGGGAATTCCGGGGCGACTTCCTCGAAGGGCTGGAGCTTTCCGCCTGCCCGGACTTCGAGGTCTGGCGGATCGCGGTCCGGGAGGAGGCTCGGTCGCTCCACCGGCGGCTGCTGTCCGCACTGGTCGAGCGTCATGCCGGCGACGCCGACGCGGCGCTTCCGTTCGTCAGGAGCGCCGTCAGCCTCGATCCGGACGACGCGGGCAGGCATTCGCTGCTGCTGCGGTTCCTGAGCGAGAGCGGACGGCGCGACGCCGCCGAGGAACAGTACGGCGTTTCCCTGCGACAGCTTCGCGACCATGACGCTCCCGTCGAGCCGCTGGTCGCGGCTTGGCAGGAACTGCGCCGCAAGGCGCCGTGTGCGCCGATCGCCGCGAAAGCTCCGGAACCGGTTTCGGCGCCTGCTCCGGGGTGGACCGGGGCGGAGCGGAAGTTCGCGACCGTGCTCGTCGTCTGCGTTCACCGGATCGCCGCCGGAGCCGCCGACCCGGAGGAGTTGTCGAAGCAGGCGGACACCCTGGCCGCACTCCAGCCGCTGGTCGAGAGCCATGGCGGCTCGATGGCGGCAGTCTTGGGGACTTCGGCGGTCGTGCTGTTCGGCGCATCCCGGACGCTGGAGGACCATGCGGTCCAGGCCTGCCGGGCGGCGCTTGCCATGCGCTCCGCCATAGTGGGCGAGCTTGGGTTGTCCGCCTGCCTGGACGCTGGAGAGGTGCTGGTGCGAACTGGGGCGGGCGGTGAGGTCGAGACCATCGGACCCGCGATCCAGGCAGCAGCACGGCTGGTGCATCTGCTTCCCGCCGGGATGATGGCGGTGACGCCGGATGTCTTCGACCGGACGGCTGGGTATTTCCGCTATGCCGATCCGCAGGACTTCGACCTGAAGAACGCCGCCGGACCGGTGGCGCTGCGGGAATTGCGCGGCGCTACCCGTGCCCGCACCCGCTGGGACCTGACGGCGGCGCGCGGGCTCGATGCCTTCATCGGGCGGTCGCCGGAACTTGCTGTTCTGGAGGAAGCGCGGCGCAAGGCCGGCGGCGGGCAGGGGCGGATCGTCGCAATCGTCGGGGAGGCTGGCATCGGCAAGTCCCGGCTGACGCATCACTTCGCCGAGTCGCTTCCCGATACCGGCTGGATGGTGCTCCTGGCCGACAGCGCGCCGCATGAAACAGGCGCCTTCCTGCCGATCCGTCGGCTGCTGCGCGGCTGGCTGGGATCGCCGGACCCGGATAGACCGGGCGGGATGGCGCGCCGGCTGCGGGCGATGGCGGAATCGCTCGATCCCGGTCTGCTGACGGTCATTCCGGCATTGTCGTGGCTGCTCGACTTGGCCGTGGACGACCCGGACTGGATGCGGCTGGGAGCGTCGCAGCGCCAGCGCTCGATCATCGGCAGCGTCCTGGCGCTGCTGACGGCGCAGGCGCGGCGTGGGCCTGTCGTGATCGTCGCGGACGACCTGCACTGGGCGGACGACGAGAGCATTGCGGTCATCGACGGGCTGGTGCGGATACTGCCTTCCGCCGCGATCCTGCTGCTGGCGACGTACCGGCCCGGCTTTCGCGATACCTGGACGGCTCATAGCAGTTACACGCTGTGCCACCTGGACCCCCTGACGGACGAGCACGCCGACGTCCTGCTCGGCCGGCTGCTGGGAACGGGCGAGGACCTTGGACCGGTCAAGCGCGGCCTGATCCGGCGGGCGGAGGGCAACCCGCTGTTCCTTGAGGAAATGGCGAGGGCGCTGGTGGAGACGGGGCGGCTGGAAGGGCGGCCCGGCGCCTACAGCGTGGTGGGGGAGGCGGACGACCTTGGCCTTCCTGCCACGGTTCAGGACGTGATCGCCGCCCGCATCGGCTTGCTGGGCGCCATTGAGAAGCAGGTGCTCCAGACGGCGGCGGTGCTGGGACGGATGGTGCCGGTCGATCTCCTGCTGGCGGTCTGTCCGCTGGGCGATGAGTTGGTGCTGGACGCGCTGGCGTCGCTGGACGACGCGGAGTTCCTGTATCAGACGCGGTTCCTCCCCTCGGCCGAGTACAGGTTCAAGCATGAGCTGACGCGTCAGGTGGCGTATGGAAGCCTGCCTCGGACCCGGCGCGCGGCGCTTCACGCGGCGGCGGCCGCCGCGATGGAGACGCTGTGGGCCGGGAACCTCGGGGGAGTGGTCGATGCGCTGGCGGATCATTGCGAAGCCGGGGAGCAGTGGGAAAAGGCCGCCCGCTACCTGATCCAGGCGGCGGCCAAGGCGAAGTCGCGCTACGGTCTGGCACAGGCGATCGCGCTGGCCGGGCGGGGGCTGGCGGCGGCGGAGAAGACCGGCGATCCCGACGAGCGGGTTCGGATCGAGGCGCTGACCCTGCTGGGCGACCTGCTGAGCCTGCGCGGCGATCTGGCGGGGGCGAACGGGGCTTACGTGCAAGCGCTTGGACTGGAGGAGGACGAGGGCAGGCGCCCGAAGATTGCCAACCGGCTGCACCGTCCGCTGAGCGTCACCCGCGCCGGCGGGCGGATCGCCTATTACGAGCATGGATCGGGGGAGACGACCCTGGTCTTCATCCATCCCTTCGTCTACGGCCTGCCGGTCTTCCAGCCGTTGATCGAGGAGCTTTGCCAGGAGTTTCGGATCGTCACGATCGATCCGCGCGGCACGGGTGCTTCGGACCCGCTGGCCCCCGGCTACGACATGCACGACCACGCCGAGGATGTCCGGGCGGTGCTGGCCGAGGCCGGGCGCGGCCGACCGGTCGTTGGGGTCGGGATTTCCCGTGGCGTGCTGCTGCTGATCCGGCTCGCCGTGCTTCAGCCGGAACTGCTGAGCCGGATCGTCCTGGTCGGCGGCTATTGGCGTCAGACCGCCGGCCTTGGGGCCGAAGGGCCGGCGGGCGCCGATGTCGGGGACCTGATGGCGGCGCTGAAAGCCGGCGACCTGCGGGGCGCCGTCGAGGCTTTCGCGCCGGCGATCTTCTCCGAGCCGGGGACGGAGGAACTGCGGAAGCAGTTCATCGACCAGTGCCTCAATCTGCGTGAGGACACCATCCGGCGGTTCTTCACCCTGGACCCCAGGAACGACGTCGCCGATCTGCTGGGACGGGTGGCCGTTCCGACGCTGCTGGCCCATGGCGGGGCGGACCGCGACGTTCCCTTCGCCGCCGCCCGCGAGATGGCGGGGCGGATTCCAGGGGCGTCGCTGTATTGCTTCGACGGAAAGGGGCACCTGCCGACTTTCACCGCGACTGCGGAGTTCTGCGACGTGCTGAGGCGCTTCGTGCAGGGGTGACGCCGGGACCCTCACCCTAACCCTCTCCCAGGGGGAGAGGGGATCTTTCTCAATTACTTTCAATAGTTTATGGAACGCTGTCCTGCCGGAGACAGTCCCCTCTCCCTCCGGGAGAGGGCTAGGGTGAGGGTGCATGGCGTCACTCTCACTCCTCCCTGAACGCGGCGCGGAAGGTGTCGCTGACGGGTTGCAGCAGGTATTCCATCATGGTGCGCTCGCCGGTCACGATCATGGTTTCCGCCGGCATGCCGGGCTGGAGCTGGCGGGTGCCGAGCTTGGCGAGTTCCTTCGCATCGACGGCGATCCGGGCGGTGTAGTAGGTGACGCCGGTGCGTTCCTCCGTCATGGCGTCGGCGGAGACCAGCGACACCGTGCCTTCCAGTTGCGGCGTGGTGCGCATCTTGAAGGCGCTGAAGATCACCTTCGCCGGCAATCCGACATGGACGACATCGATGTCGGTCGGACGCACCTTCGCCTCGATCACCAGCCGGTCGTCCCTGGGCACGAGGTCGAGGATCGGGCCGCCGGGGGAAACCACGGCGCCGGGGGAGAAGTAGCGCATGTGGACGACGGTCCCGGCTTCCGGCGCCACCACGTCGCGGCGGCCCTGGCGGACTTGGGCGGAGGCCAGCTTTTCCCGTACTTCCGCAAGCCGCATCTGGACCTCGCGGAGTTCGGTTGCGACCTCGCGCTGGTCGTCCGCTTCCATGCGGATGATCTCCAGCTCGGATTCGGCGATCGCTTCGCGCGCCTGGGCGATGCGGTTGGCGTATTCGCCCTGTTCGCCTTCCAGATCGACGGCCTGACGCTTCAGCGCCAGCAGGCGCGGCTTGCGTTCCAGGCCTTTGTCGGCAAGCTCCTGGACTCCGACCAGTTCCTCGCGGATCAGGGCCGACTGGCCGCGTCCGGATGCCAATTGCGCGTTGAGCGCGCCGATCTGGGCGTCGTACTGCGCGATGCGCTGGTGCGTGACGGTGATGCGGCCACGGAGGGAAGCGCGGCGGCTGTCGAAGATACGTTCCTGTCCGGACAGGATTTCGTCCATCTCGGGGTCGGTGCGGAGTGCCGCCAGCGGGGCCGGGAAGATCAGGCGGTCGGCGTGGCGCTGCTCGGCGAGCAGCCTTGCTTCCTGGGCGGCATAGGCGCGGCGCTGGCCTTCGAGCAGGGTCACGACGGAGCGGGTTTCCAGGTCGTCCAGCCGCATCAGCACCTGTCCGGCTTCGACGCGGTCGCCGTCGCGCACCAGGATCTCGGAGATGACGCCGCCGTCCAGGTGCTGCACCGTCTTGCGGTTGGTGTCCGCCGTGACGATGCCGGGCGCTACGGCAGCACTGGACAGCGGCGCCAGCGTCGCCCAGGCGGAGAAGCCGCCGAACCCCGCCACCGCCATGAAGATGCCGGCGGCCAGCGTGCGCGCGACCGGCGGCTTTTCGGTGAAACCGGCAACGGTGGGCGATGCATAGGTTAGCGATGTCATGATGGTTTCCTCACGATGCCGTTTGGGGCACGGGCTGATTCTTCGCGGGCACGGCCTGGACTTGATGGCGGGTCAGCTGCTCGATCACGGCGGCGCGCGGGCCGTACATGTGCAGGCGGCCTTCGCGCAGCATCAGGACGCGGTCTGCCTGGGCGAGAGTGCTGGGCCGGTGGCCGACGATCACGACGGTCGTGCCGGCCTGCTTGATGGCGGCGATGGCGCGGTTGAGCGCTTCGTCGCCCTCCACGTCCAGGGCGGAGTTCGGTTCGTCCAGCACGACCAGTTTGGGCTGGCCGTAGAGGGCACGGGCCAAGCCGATCCGCTGCCGCTGTCCGCTGGACAGCATGGCCCCGCCTTCGCCGATCTCGGTGTCGTAGCCGTTGGGCAGGCGCAGGATCATGTCGTGGCAGTCGGCCAGCCGGGCGGCGGTCACCACGGCTTCGGCATCGGGGGTGCGGAGGCGGGCGATGTTGTCGGCGATGGTGCCCGCGAAAAGCTCGACGTCCTGCGGCAGGTAGCCGAGGTGCCGGCCGATGTCGTCGCGCCGCCAGGAGAAGATCTCCGCCCCGTCGAGACGGACGGTGCCGGCGGTCGGGGGGTGCAGGCCGACCAGCATGCGGGCCAGCGTCGATTTGCCGGCGGCGGAGTGGCCGATCACGGCCAGGGCTTCGCCCGGCGGGACTTCGAACGAAACCCCGCTTAGGATCGGCTTCTGCCCGTCGGGCATGCGGAAGACCAGGTTTTCGACCGTCAGGTGGCCCTTGGGGGCGGGCAGCGGCAGGCCTGCGGGGCGGCGTGCCGGGCGGTTGAAGAATTCCTCCAGCCGCTGGCGGGCGGCGCGGGCGTTGGAGACCTGCTTCCAGCCGCCGACCGCCAGTTCGACCGGCTGAAGCGCCCGACCCAGCAGGATCGAGCCGGCGATCATCGTGCCGCCGGTGATTTCGTGGCGGACGACCAGCCACGCGCCCAGGCCGAGGATCGCGATCTGGACCATCTGGCGCAGGAACTTGGTGGTGTTGACCAGCACGGCGTTGCGGGTCATGACGGTCGCCTGATGGCTGAGCTGGCTTTGGTGGTCCACTTCCCAGCGTCGGATCAATCCCGGCATCAGGTCCATCGCCTCCACCGCCTCGGCGTTGCGGAGAGCGGATTCCGCCGTCCGCATCGCCCGGCGGTTCGCCATTCCGGCGGCGGCCAGGGGCTTGGCCGTGACGCGGCTGTTGACCAGGGCCAGGGCGAACAGCACGA
>DASQKT010000256.1:0-5022 GCA_035630415.1 Skermanella sp. | reverse complement strand
GCGTCGGGGTCTTCCCCCACCACCAGATTGTCGGGTATCCGGCAGCCGCGATCGACCACCACCTTGGTCAGCCGGGCATGGCGCCCGATTTCGCACTGGGGCAGCACGACCGCCTGATCGAGGCTGGAGTAGGAGTTCGCCCGGACCTGACTGAACAGCAGGGAGTCCTGTATCCGGGCGCCCGAGATGATGCAACCGCCCGAAACAAGGCTGTCCACCGCCATGCCGCGCCGGTCGTCGTTGTTGAAGACGAACTTGGCCGGCGGCAACTGCTCCTGATAGGTGAAGATCGGCCAGTTCCTGTCGTAGAGGTTCAGGTCGGGCGTCACCGTGGTCAGGTCGAGATTGGCTTCCCAGTAGGCGTCGATCGTGCCGACATCGCGCCAGTACGGCTCGGCTTCCGGCTGGCTGTAGATGCAACTGTCCTGGAAGCGATGGGCCATGACCTTGGCGCGCGGCACCAGATAGGGGATCAGGTCCTTGCCGAAATCCCGGCTGGAGGTCGGGTCGGCGGCGTCGCGGCGCAACTGGTCGTACAGGAACTTGGCGTTGAAGACGTAGATGCCCATGCTGGCCAGCGCCTTGTCGGGCTTGCCGGGGATCGCCGGCGGATCGGCCGGCTTCTCCAGGAAGCTGACGACCTGATCGGTATCGTCCACGTGCATGACGCCGAAGCCGGTGGCTTCCATCCGCGGCACCTCGACGCAGGGGACCGTCACGTCGGCGCCGCGCTGGATGTGCCACGCCAGCATGGCGGCGTAGTCCATCTTGTAGATGTGGTCGCCCGCCAGGATCAGCACGTGCTCCGCGCCGTGGCTCATCAGGATGTCGAGGTTCTGGTACACCGCGTCGGCGGTGCCCTGGTACCACGACGTCTCGTCGATCCGCTGCTGGGCGGGCAGGAAGTCCACGAACTCGTTGATTTCGCCGCGCAGGAAGCCCCAGCCGCGCTGAAGGTGGACCAGCAGGCTGTGCGACTTGTACTGGGTGATGACGCTGATCCGGCGAAAACCGGAGTTGATGCAGTTGGATAGCGCAAAGTCGATGATCCGGAACTTGCCGCCGAAATGCACCGCCGGCTTGGCCCGCCGGTCGGTCAACTGCTTGAGCCGGCTGCCGCGTCCTCCGGCCAGCACCAGGGCGATGGCGCGCCTGGGAGCAAGACGCAATTCTCGTTCGACGGGAACAGGCACGGATAGGATCTCCTTGACCTTACTTTTATGATTATCGGTACTTTTTTTGCGATCCGTTCAGGGAAATCGTGGAGGCGCCGGTCGGGACCATGGGGAAGGTCCCGCTTCCGTTACCACCCTGACACATTTTGCCGGGTAGAGCCAACGCGTTGAACCGCGCGGCAGGCGCCATGCCGGCTGGGCGGCGCGGGGGAGGACCGGAATGGGTCGTTTCTGCCTGTTTTGTAAGCAATCCTGAGATTCCGGCTTATTGAAGAGCAATTGTGGCAAACTTTTGGGTCCCGCATACGGCTGAATCCGGTTTGGCGCGGGCAAACCGGACTTCGCCGAGCAGCCTGTTTTTTGTGCATTAATCATCGTCCAGGGGCGATTCGCTGCCCCAACCTTACGCGCCGCCTTGCATGCTGCCCCTGCGAAGTTGCTCATTTTTCGAGCGGCACGGTTCTTGAAACGCAAGGGCCGGCCTGAACGCCCCGGCGGTTTGCCGGAGCTTGCCGCCCAAACCCGTCACAGGATCAAGCCTTGGTCCGCCCCAGGGCGACCGAGAGTTCGATCGAGCGGGCCGCGTCGAACTGATTCGAGAGGATTTGTCCATAATGAGCCGTCTGTTTGCCTTCGCTGTTCCGCTGCTTGCGGCGATACTGGGGGCGTTCGCCTTGCCGGCCGGCGCGCTGGCCCAGACCGATGCCCCCACCATCGACACCGGCGACACCGCCTGGATGCTGACCTCGACCGCCCTGGTCCTGATGATGACGATCCCCGGTCTGGCCCTGTTCTACGGCGGCATGGTCCGCAAGATGAACCTGCTGGCCACCGTGATGCAGAGCTTCGCGATCACCTGCCTGGTCGCGGTCCTTTGGGTCGTCGTCGGGTACAGCATCGCCTTCGGCGGCGGGAACGCCTATTTCGGCGACTTCTCCCGCGTGCTGATGGCCGGCATGGACATGAGCGCGCCCTTCACGCTGGGAGCCGCCTCGTCCACGCCCGTCGCCTTCACGATCCCGGAATCGGTGTTCGTGATGTTCCAGATGACCTTCGCGATCATCACCCCGGCACTGATCACCGGCGCGTTTGCCGACCGCATGAAGTTCTCGGCGATGCTGGTCTTCAGCGGCCTGTGGTCGCTGCTGGTCTATTCCCCGATCGCTCACTGGGTCTGGCATCCGAACGGCTTCCTGTTCGCTGAAGGCGTGCTGGACTTCGCCGGCGGCACCGTCGTCCACATCAACGCCGGCGTCGCCGGATTGGTTGCGGCCCTGGTGATCGGCAAGCGCCGTGGCTATCCGTCCGAGCACTTCGTCCCCAACAACCTCGTCCTGAGCCTGATCGGCGCCTCCCTGCTGTGGGTGGGCTGGTTCGGCTTCAACGCCGGTTCCGCCGGCGGCGCCAACGGCCGCGCCGGCATGGCGATGCTGGTGACCATGGTCGCCGCCGCCTCGGCAGCATTGGCCTGGATGTTCGCGGAGTGGATCGCCAAGGGTAAGCCCAGCGTTCTCGGCATCATCTCCGGCGCCATCGGTGGCCTTGTCGCCATCACCCCGGCTTCCGGCTATGTCGATGCCGGCGGTGCGCTGGTGATCGGCGTGGTAGCCGGCGTGATCTGCTACTGGGGCGCCACCAGCCTGAAGTACATGCTTGGCTATGACGACAGCCTGGACGCCTTCGGCGTGCATGGTGTCGGCGGCATCGTCGGCGCCGTCCTGACCGGCGTGTTCGCCCGTCAGGCGATCGGCGGCGACGCGGCGGTCGGCTGGATCGACGGCAACAGCGGTCAGATCATGGTCCAGGTCTACGGCATCGTCGCCACGATCGTCTACACCGCCGTCGCCTCCTTCATCCTGCTGAAGGTGATCGACGTGGTGATCGGCCTGCGTGTCAGCGAAGACGTCGAACGCGAAGGCCTCGACCTCGCCCTGCACGGCGAAGCGGTCCACTGATCGGGCTCTTTTCCGAACAAGCGACGTTGCCGAAGCCGCCGCCGGGGTTCTCCCCGGCGGCGGTTTTCTTTGCGGGGAGTTGAGAGATCATTCGAGGGACGGGCGTTAATGCCGTGAAATTGCCGTCTTATTCAGGCATCGTAGTCCTGTGGATGAGCAACCCTGACCGGTCACCTTGAGAAAAACTCCCCCTCGACCGCAGCCCGGCCGTGAACCTGGACGTGAACCTCCCAGGCGCGGGCGGCCGGAAGCCAAGGCGGCGACGCTGACGTCGCGGCTGCCTTCGTTCCGGGGCCGCAACATCTTTGGCGTTCTCGGTAGCTGGACGCTGGTGGCCGCGATCTGGTGCGGCGTCGCCGTGGCCGCCGTGCTGGCGTATTACGCCTACGACCTGCCGGATGTCGGGCAGGTGGCGCAGGCCGAACGGCGTCCCACCGTCACGGTTTTGGCGACCGACGGCGGCACGATCGAGCGTTACGGCGACATCTACGGCACCACGATCAACGCGGCCGACCTGCCGCCCAATCTCGTCAATGCCGTCATCGCGACCGAGGACCGGCGCTTCTTCAGTCATTTCGGTGTCGATCCGATCGGCCTGCTTCGTGCCGCCTTCGTAAACTTCCAGGCGGGCCGGGTGGTGCAGGGCGGCTCGACCATCACCCAGCAGCTCGCTAAGAACCTGTTCCTGACGCCAGACCGCACCATGGGCCGCAAGATCCAGGAAGCGATGCTGGCGCTCTGGCTGGAACGGACATATTCCAAGAACCAGATCCTGACCGCCTACCTGAACCGGGTCTATCTGGGCGCCGGCACCTATGGCGTCGATGCGGCGGCCCAGACCTACTTCAACAAGCCCGCGACCGAGGTCAACCTGCGGGAGGCCGCCATCCTGGCCGGCCTGCTGAAAGCGCCGTCGCGCTATTCCCCGACCACCAACCCGGACAAGGCGGCCGAGCGGGCTGGCGTCGTGCTGGGCGCCATGCTGGATGCCGGCTACATCACCCAGGCCGACATCCAGGCGATGCGCTCCGCCCCGCCGACGCCCCGGAGGAAGCCGGAGGGCGACGGCGACCGCTATTTCGCCGACTGGGTCGCCGATCAGGTCGCCGGCTTCATCGGCAAGGAGCATGACGACGTCATCGTCCACACGACGATGGACCGCCGGCTTCAGCGGGCGGCGGAACAGCGCCTGTCGGCGGTGCTGACGGGAGCGGGAGTCGCGGCGCGGGCCGACCAGGGCGCGCTGGTCGCGATGGGACCGGACGGCTCGGTCCGGGCGCTGATCGGCGGGCTGAGCTATGGCGCCAGCCAGTTCAACCGCGCCACCCAGGCCTTGCGTCAGCCCGGTTCCGCCTTCAAGCCGATGGTCTTCCTGGCGGCGCTGGAAGCCGGCATGACGGCGGATACGCTGGTGGACGACTCGCCGGTCAAGATCAAGGACTGGCAGCCCGCCAACTTCGAGAAGGGTTTCCACGGGCCGATGCCGCTGCGCGACGCGCTGGCCCATTCGGTCAACACGGCGGCGATCCACCTGCTGGAGCGTACCGGCGTCGATCCCGCCCGCGCCGTCGCCCGGCGGCTTGGCGTCACGTCGCCCATGAGCCGCGACCTCAGTCTGGCACTGGGGACCAGCGAAGTGACGCTGCTGGAACTGACGGGCGCCTATACGGCGTTCGCCAATGGCGGGCGGGCGGTGTGGCCCTTTGCGGTCACCAGCATCCAGGACCGGGCTGGGCGGGTGCTCTACCAGCGGCGCGGGTCCGGCGGCGCCACGCCGGTGATCGATCCGGTCAAGCTGGCCGAACTGAACCGCATGCTGCTGGCTGTGGTCGAGTACGGCACCGGCAAGTCCGCCAAGCTGGACCGCATGGCCGCCGGCAAGACCGGCACCA
>DASQKT010000255.1:0-9068 GCA_035630415.1 Skermanella sp. | reverse complement strand
GGGACTGCGTCCGGTGCCGTTCATCAGCGTCGATAACGAACAGGGCGCCTATCTGGTGACCAGCGTCCTGACCGCCGGGGTGACGGAACCGACCAAAGCGGCCGTGATCGAAGGTATCCGCAGCGCTTCCAATGCCGAGGCACGGAAGTCCGGCGCGTTGCGCGCCTTTGCCGGCAATCCCACCGTCACCGTGGTGGCGAGGGAGACCGCGAACTGGAAGATCGACGAAGCATACGACGTCGCGAAGAACCTGTTCGCCCGCGAACCCGGTACCACGCTGCTGTTCTGCGCCAATGACATGATGGCCTTGGGAGCCGCCCGGTACATCCAGGAAGCCGGCCTGTCGAACGTCAGGGTCGCTGGCTTCGACGCGCTTGCCGATGCCGTGGAAGCCGTCAAGCAAGGGTCCCTGACCGCCACCGTGGACCAGCAGGCGGGTCGGCAGGGATATCTGGGGATCGTCCAGGCGAACCGGATGATCTCAGGCGAAACGGTACCGCTGGAAACCATGGTCGATGTCCGCGTCCTGACTGCGCAGCCGCAGAAGCCTTGATGGCGCCATGCCTGTATCCCGGCTGAAGTTCAACATCACGCTCAGGTTCATCGCTTATCTGGCGATCCTGAGCTTTCTTCCGATCCTGGCGATCGGCATGACCGCGATCGAGGTTTCGCGGTCCATCCTGGCGACCGAGGCGAGCCGGCACGCCGCCCAGCAAGTCGGCAGCCAGCAGGACTATCTGCATGTCCAGATGGATCAGGTCGAAAGCCTGATCGCAAACATATCCAGCGTGGACGCCATAGCCGAGGTCTTGAGCCAGACCGGCCAGCCACGCGACAGCTTCACCAATCTCGCCACCCAGGCCCGGATCGGCTACATCCTCAACAGCTACCTGAACATCAAGGGGCTGGTGTCGATCGATATCTTCACATCCGAAGGCAGCCACTACCATGTCGGCGATACGCTGGACGTCGGTCATCTGAGACCGGACGTCCGGCAGCGCATCTACGACGGCGCCCTCGCAAGTTCGAGCGTCGTTCACTGGGCGGGTATCGAGGACAACGTCAACGCCAATTCCAGCCACCGGAAGGTGATCGCGGCGGCCAAGATCATCCGCGGCTTCGACCGGCGGACGCTGGCCGAGGTACCGATCGCCTTGCTGATCGTCAATTACAGCGTCGATATGCTGTATCAGCATTTCCACGGCAGCACGTCGGAAGACGCGTCCCATCTGCTGGTCATCGATGCGGCGGGCCGGATCATCTATCACCCGGATCGCCGATTGATCGGGGAACGCCTCAGCGCTTCCTTCGCGGCGGGATTTTCCGGGCAATCCGGCAGTTTCACCCATCCGCTTGATGATCGGCCGGTGGTCGTCACATATCTGAAATCGGACCGAAGCGGCTGGCTGGTCGCGGAGGTGGTCGAACTCGAATCGCTGAACCGGCACGTCGGCACCATCTCCAGGGCGACGGCTGCGGTGATGGTGGTCTGCCTCGTCATAGCTTTGCTCGCCGCGATGTCATGGTCGCGCAGCATCGTGGCGCCGATCCGCCGGATCACTTCGCGGTTCCAGAGCCTTCAGGACGGCACGGCCCAGCATGCCGACCGGTTGCCGGTTATGGGCAGCGGCGAGGTTGCCGACCTGACGCGCTGGTTCAACGCCTTCATGGAGGGGCACGAGGCGCGGCGCCAGTCGGAAGCGGCGCTCCGCGAGAGCGAGCAACGCTTCAGGATCCTGCATGAGGCCTCGTTCACCGGCATCGCGATCCATCAGGGCGGCATCATCCTGGAGGTCAATCAGGCCCTGTGCGTCACGACCGGCTTCAACTACGACGATCTGGTCGGACGCAGCGTTCTGACCCTGATCGATCAGGCCGACCGGGCGCGGGTTTCCCGAGCCGTGCTCGACGGTTCGGACGACCCCTGCGACGCGACGGGGCACCGCCGCGACGGTTCAGGATATCCGGTGGAGCTTCGCTCCCGAACCATTCCCTTCCGGGGGATCGACGCCTGCGTCATTGAAATCCGGGACATCACGGAGCGCAAACGCGGCGAAGCGGAGTTGCAGAAGGCCAAGGAGGCGGCGGAAGTCGCCAACCGCGCCAAATCCGAATTCCTCGCGACCATGAGCCATGAGATCCGGACGCCGATGAACGGCGTCATCGGCATGACAGGCCTGCTGCTGGACACCAACCTGGAAGAGGAGCAACGGCGCTTCGCGGAGATCATCCAGGAGTCGGGCGAAGCCCTTCTGACGATCATCAACGACATCCTCGATTTCTCCAAAATGGAAGCCAACCGGCTGACCCTGGACGAAATCGACTTCGAACTGCTGCCGCTGATCGAAAGCGTGCTCGAGATCCTGGCTCCGCGTGCCTACGCCAAGAAGATCGAGGTGGCATATCTCGTACCGCCGGACCTGCATGGCGTCTTCCGGGGAGACCCCGGCCGGATCAGACAGATCCTGCTCAATCTGGCCGGCAACGCGGTCAAGTTCACGGAGTCCGGCTGGGTATCCCTGGTCGCCAGCAAGATCGCGGAGGAGGACGGCACGGCGACGATCCGGTTCGAGGTCACCGATACTGGGATCGGAATTCCTCCTGAGTCCCTGCCCCGCCTGTTCACCATGTTCACCCAGGTGGATTCGTCGGCGACACGAAAGTTCGGTGGCACCGGACTTGGTTTGGCGATATCGAAACGTCTGATCGACCTGATAGGCGGCACCATCAGCGTGCGGAGCACCCATGGGAAGGGCAGCGTCTTCACCATCGACCTTCCCCTGAAGCTGGCGCCCGATCATTCCGGCCGCAATGCGGAACGCACATCCATTCAGGTCACCAACAAGCGGGCGCTCGTGGTCGACGATCTGCCCATCAACCGCGAATTGCTCAAGTGCCAGTTGGAAGCTTGGGGGATGACGGTGGATACCGCAGTCAACGGTCCGGCGGCGCTCCGCATGCTGAAGGAAACGGCGGACTCGGGCCGAAGCTACGACACCGTGATCCTCGACCAGATGATGCCGGGAATGGCCGGACTGGACGTCGCCCGTGCGATCCGGAGCAATCCGTGGTCGGCATCGATACCGATCATCCTGGCGTCCAGTGACGGCTCGGAAGAGTTGCGGCGCGCAGCTCTGGCAATCGGCGTGAACGCGACCATCATGAAGCCGATCCGCTGCCACTACCTGCTGGAGCACATCAGACGCTCGACCGATCTGCCGGTTCCATCGTCAAGCGAATCGCCGGCTTCCGTAACGCAGGCGAATCCCGCCCCAGCGCGTCTCCTGAACATCCTTCTCGCGGAAGACAACCTGATCAACCAGCAGGTCGCGGCGCGTCGCCTGCAAAAGCTCGGGCACACCGTAGAAATCGCCAACAACGGGGCCGAAGCCGTCGCGGCTCTGAAGGCGCGAAGCTATGATCTGATCCTGATGGACGTCCAGATGCCGGAGATGGATGGATTCGAAGCAACCGCCGCGATCCGCTCCATGACCGGCGAAAAGCGCCGCATCCCGATCATCGCCATGACGGCCAATGCCTTGCCGTCGGACTGCGAGCGTTGCCTTGCTGCCGGAATGGACGACTACATCGCCAAGCCGGTCCACCAGCGCACCCTGGTCGAACTGATCGAGAAATGGGGCGCCATTGGCTATGCCAGCGCCCATCCCCAGCCGGTTGCCGCCGTCGAATTCGCACACACGGATGTGGACCTGATCGATCTGGACGGCATCAGGGAGATGATCGAGGTTCTGGGACTGGACGCTTACCGCGACTTGACCGAGCAGTTCTTCGACAGCCATGGCGCCGCCGCCGGAGACTTCCGCGACGCTGCGGCGAGCGGCGACTACAAGCGTCTCGGCCGGCTCGCCCACTCGCTCAAGGGAGCGGCTTCCAATCTGGGGCTGGCCGTGCTTGCGGAACAGGCGGCCGCGCTCCAGCCCAGGGCGGATGAGGAGCATGGCGGAGGCTTAGACGACAGAGTCGGACTGACGGAACGCATATCGACCCTCGAAACAACGGTCGAAGCATCGAAGCAGCAGCTATTGGCACTGTTGGACAGGGTGCCGGCGGAATGGGAAGGCGCCGCTGCCTGATCCAAGGGTCTGACCCACAGGCCTAGCCGATTCTTACCATTTCTTCCTTGTGCAAAAATGACTTTGGCCGTTTAGATGCTTGTTCCGTAACCCGGAAACGGAAACTAAATGGCCAAGATCGTCGTCTCGCTCCCGCTCCCCACCCAGCATCTGGGTACCACACGCTCCATCACCATCCACCGCTACGGCAGCCCCGGCGCACAGCCCAAGGCCTATGTCCAGGCGGGCCTGCATGCCGATGAAATTCCGGGGATGCTCTGCGCGCATCACCTGATCGCCCGTCTGGACGAGGCCGACAGACAAGGCGCGATACGGGGTGAAGTGATCGTCGTGCCGGTCGCCAATCCGATCGGATTGGACCAGTATGTCGCGGGACGCCTGTATGGGCGAAGCTCGCTCGAGCACGGACAGAACTTTAACCGGGGATTCGCGGATCTTGTCGAGACCGTCATTCCCCGGCTGGAGGAACATCTCGGCTCCGATCCCGCCGGCAACATCGCGGCGATCCGGTCGGCGCTGGTCCAGGGTTTAGCCGACTTGCGCCCGGCGAACGATCTCCATGAACTGCGGCGCACCTTGCTGGGCATGGCGATCGATGCTGACTTCGTCTTCGATCTGCACTGCGACCTGGAATCGCTGATGCACATGTATACCTCGGACGAGTTGTGGCCGGATGCGGCCGATCTGGCGGCGCAATTGGGGTGCAGGGCCGTCATGCTGGCCGGCGACAGCGGCGGCGATCCCTTCGACGAAGCCTGCTCGATGCCCTGGTGGAAACTGCGCGCCCATTTCGGCGACCGCTTCCCGATTCCCAATGCGTGTCTATCGGCGACGATCGAGTTGCGTGGCAAATCCGATGTGGAGGACGGCAATGCCGCCTCCGACGCCGACAACCTGTTTCGCTTCCTTCAGCGACGCGGCGTCATCGCTGGGCATCCGGGGCCGGTCCCTCCGCTCAGATGCGCGGCGACGCCGCTGTCCGGGGTCGATCGGCTGATAGCACCCGTTCCCGGCGTTCTGGCTTACCGGCGCCGGATCGGCGATCTGGTCCAGGCCGGCGAGGTGATCGTCGATATCGTCGATCCCACGGCCGATGACCCGCGTACGGCCCGGACCTCGCTAGCGACGCGGACCTCCGGCATTCTCTGGTCCCGCAATCAGACGAAGATGGCGGTTGCCGGAGAGACGGTGGCGGCGGTAGCGGGCGCCCAGCCGCTGGACGACCGCAAATGGTCGCTTCTGGTGGATTGACGGCAGGACCTGAGCAGGGCTTGATAAGCGCTTGGCAGACACTGATCTTTATGACGCAACCGCCCCGAACGGACCAGATCATGCTGAAGCATACCTCCGCCAAGGACCTGCCGGCCCATATGCGCCTTTCGGAGGATCAGACCACCGAACTGGCCGACATGTTCCGTCTGATGAGCGACCCGAGCCGGCTGAGAATCATCCTGGCCTGCCTGGAGACTCCTGTTTCGGTTGGCGACATGGCAAATCAGCTCGGCCTTTCGGCATCGCTGGTCAGCCATCATCTGCGGTTGCTCCGGGCCGGGCGGCTGATCCAGGCGGAGCGGCGCGGCAACCGCGTCTTCTATCTGATCACCGATGAGCATATCCGCCGGGTGCTTTCCGACATGGTCGATCACGTCGCCGAGAGCGTCCCCGATCTGGAAGCTTAGCGCGAAAGATTAGTAGCCAAATAATCATTATGGGCTACCCGCTCCAGACTTGTGCCCCTCAGAGTTCTGGGTGCGGTGCGGCACTCAACCGCGTCATAAAAGCGACATATCGTTTGACGCCCGAACGATCTTCGGTGATAGTTCGATGGTTATAGTGCCGTTTGTGATCGCTGAGCTGCGATCATGTACCCAATACCTCGGCTGTACTTAAGTGCGGTCTGAAGGCATGAGGATCAGATGGAGACATTCCGCTTCCAGCCCGGAGAAACGCCGGTTCTAATCAGCCTGCCCCATGTCGGCACCGACATCCCGCTGGATATCGCGGAATCGATGACCGACGCGGCTCATGAGGTCGGCGATACTGACTGGCATCTGGACAGACTCTACAACTTCGCGCCGGCCTTGGGCGTCGGCTTCCTCGCGGCGACACAGTCGCGCTATGTCATCGACCTCAACCGGGACCCCAAGGGACACGCGCTTTATCGCGGCGGTGACAATACCGAACTCTGTCCGACCAGCGCTTTCAACTTTTCGCCGCTCTACCGCAACGGCTGCGAACCGGATGCGGTCGAAGTCCGTCGCAGGCTCGCGGCATACTGGCATCCCTATCATCGCCAACTCGATGCAGAGCTGGCCGCGCTGAAGGAGCGGTTCGGTATCGCCATCCTGTTCGACGCGCATTCGATCAAGTCGAGGGTTCCGCGCCTGTTCCAGGGTCAACTCCACGACTTCAATCTTGGAACCGCCGACGGCACCAGCGCCAGCCCGCACCTTTCCGGCCGGCTCATGAACGTCCTGTCTTCATCCGACCGCTATTCCACGGTGCTCGATCAGCGCTTCAAGGGCGGCTACATCACCCGGCACTATGGCAGGCCTGAAGACAACATCCATGTCGTGCAACTGGAACTAAGCCAGAGCACCTATATGGACGAGGCATCACCCTACAGGTACCGCAACGATCTGGCATCCCAGGTGCGCCCGGTACTCGAGCGTTTCATGTCGGTCCTTGTGGAATGGGCATGGGAGCACGCGGAAGGTTCCCGGCAAAGGGTTGCCTATTACTGACGCTTACGAAAAGACAGGAGCGGCGGATACCAGATCCGCCGCGTCCATCATCTTCTTCGAGAGCGTCTTGTTCCGGTTCTTCAAGTTCTGGATCTTCAAGGCGTGTCGGGCCAGAGCTTCTCTGCATCGGCGCGGCTATACAGCTCTTCCACGATAGCCTTGAGGGCGGGATCGACCGAAATCGGCAGAGCGGTGCGCTGATAGGTGCGCTCGCGGGAAATCCCATTCTCCCGCCATGCCCGTCCCCCGGAATTATAGTTCTGCGAAAAGCCCTGTAGCCGGTCGATAGCCTTGGCGAAGCGGGCCTCCGGGGTCGCACCTTCCTCGAACTCGCGCCACCAGTCATGCAGGCTGGCCCCAAGGTCGGCAGGCAGCTCCGCGAACAGCTTCCGCGCGGCTTTGGCTTCGCGCTCCGCCTGCCCGGCGCATCCGGCATCGTCATAGGCGTAGGTATCGCCGGCATGGATTTCAACGAGGTCGTGGATCAGGACCAGTGTCAGCACATGGCCAAGATCGACGTCGAAGCCCAGCTCCTTGTGCAGCAGGAGCGCAAACAACCCCATGTGCCACGTGTGCTCCGCATCGGTTTCCCGCCGGGAGCCGTCGGCGATATAGCCCTTGCGCTCGATCGTCTTGAAACGGTCGGTCAGCAGTAGAAAATCGAGAATATGGCTAAGTCGCTTGCCGTCGCTCATGAATGTCCCCTTGCCCCGGAATGAAGCGAGGGGACAATAGCATCAGCCGGCGACGTTGTAGCCGCCATCGATAAAGGCCACCAGGAACAGTCATTCGCCCTTCCCAGGAACACAGGCATATCAAGATATGAAGACTGACATTGCGCTCCTTTCAGCCACCGAACTCCTCAGCCTCTATCGAAGCCGTAGTCTGTCCCCCGTGGAAGCGGCGCAAGCATGCCTCGACCGCATAGCGGCTCTCGATACGAACCTCAACGCGTTTACCTTGGTCGATGGCGATGCGGCCCTCGATGCGGCGCGCGCCAGCGAGGAGCGCTGGATCAAGGGTGAGCCGCAAGGGCTGGTGGACGGCGTACCCGCAACCATCAAGGACCTCATCCTGACCAAGGGATGGCCGACGCTGCGGGGCAGCAAGGCGGTCTCGCCCGATCAGCCATGGGAAGAGGACGCTCCCGCCACGGCAAGGCTGCGGGAACATGGGGCCGTGCTGCTGGGGAAGACCACCACGCCGGAACTCGGCCACAAGGGCGTCACCGACAGCCCGCTGACCGGCATCACGCGCAATCCCTGGAACCCGGAAATGACGCCGGGAGGATCGAGCGGCGGCGCGGCGGTCGCCGCCGCGACGGGCATGGGAGCCCTCCATGTCGGCACCGACGGCGGCGGATCGATCCGCATTCCGGCATCCTTTACGGGCATATTCGGCCTGAAGCCGAGCTTTGGCCGGGTACCGGCGTATCCTCTCAGCCCCTTCGGGACGGTCGCCCATGTCGGGCCGATGACACGGACCGTACCGGACGCGGCGTTGATGCTTCGCGTGCTGGCCTGCCCCGATCCGCGCGACTGGTTCGCCTTCCCCTACGGGGACAAGGACTTCATGGCTGGTCTGGACGATGGCGTCTCGGGGATGAAGATCGCTTTCGCGCCGACTCTCAACGGCGCTGATGTCGATGCCGAAGTGGCGGCTCTGGTCCGCCGGGCGGCCGAGGACTTCAGGACGCTCGGCGCCGAGGTAGAAGAAGTGACGCTGGAAATGCCCGATGTCGGGCAGGTGTTCTTCGCCCATTGGGCTGCCGGGGCCGCCACCGTCATGGCAGGCTTCACGGACGAGCAGAAAGCCCTGATGGACCCTCATCTGCGCGGCTTCGAGGCCGCCGGTGCCGCCCTGTCGCTACTGGATTACCAGCAGGCGGTTCAAGCGCGCGGCAAGCTGGGCGTCCAGATGAACCTGTTCCACCAGCGTTACGACCTGCTCCTGACTCCATCCATGCCTATCCCGGCATTCGAAGCCGGAATGAACGAACCGAGGCAACCTGACGAGGCCGGCTGGATCGACTGGACGCCGTTCAGCTATCCCTTCAACCTGACGCAGCAGCCGGCAGCCTCCATCCCCTGCGGCCTGACGGCGGCAGGGCTGCCCGTCGGTCTTCAGATCGTCGGCCCCATGCACAGGGACGAATTGGTGCTGCAAGCGGCGCGTGCCTATGAGCAGCTCCACCCTATCGTCTTGCCGCCGGAGCGGCGTTGACCAATCG
>DASQKT010000254.1:0-6383 GCA_035630415.1 Skermanella sp. | reverse complement strand
TGGTACTTCGAAGAGCGTCTCGAAATGGGAATACCCGTTTCGCTTGTAGATTTCGCGCTTCATCTCGGGTATTCGGATGAGGCAGCCTTCTTCGACGCGCTCGCGCGGGAGTATCGTCATGTATCCGATAGCGCGCCCAAGGATTTCGAGCCTGACCGGCACCCGGTTCCGCCTGTTCCCCCAAAGCCCTGAAAGCGGCCTGTTCAGCGAGCCGGAAACGGTCGTCATCGCCCTGCCGCCCGACAGCATCGGGCCTGGGCCATGTGACGACCGCGTCTACGTCGCCGACGCCATCGGCAAGCATGTTCCCTATGGGGAAGGGATCTGGCCCTCGGCGCCGCCCTGGCCGGGACCGGTCCGGCCGCCGGTGCGGTGCGGCCCCGATGGCAATTTCGACCACATTCCCGTGAACAGCCCGGATTTTCTGCCCGCCCATATGTATGGCTCGATCCGGATGGTGCTCCAGATCTGGGAAACCTATCTTGGCCGCCCGGTCCAGTGGATCGAGGGCGCCGAGTGGCCCCGGCTGGAGCTGGTGCCCGTGGTCGATTGGGACAACGCCCATTTCGGTCCCGGCTACATGGAGGCGGGAGTCCGCCGCAACAAGCTGGGCGTCCCGGCGCTTTTCTGCCTGAACTTCGACGTGATGGCGCACGAGATGGCCCACGCGATCCTGTTCTCCGTCGTGGGCTTCCCCAGCCGGACGACGGTCACGGCGGAATATCTCGGGTTCCAGGAAGGCTGTTCCGATTTCATGGCGCTGGTGTCGGCGCTCCACTTCATGTCGGTGGTCGATCTGACCCTCGACGAGACCGGCGGCAACCTTTATGTGCTGAACACGCTGAGCCGCATCGGCGAAACCTCCGCGACCGAGCAGATCCGGATCGCCAGCAACGACTTCAAGCTGTCCGACTTCACCGGGGTCACCTATACGCCGGACGGCCGCTGGGTCGATCCGACCGGACAGGAACGCGACGCCCATGAGTTGTCGCTCCCGCTCAGCGGCGCCCTGTTCGATATCCTGGTCGAGTTCTATCAGGACGGATTGGTCGCGCGCGGCATCATTCCGCCGGACGACGACATCCGGGGCTGGAGCCGGAACGAGATCGCGGACGACTACGATCGTCTGGCCCGGACCTATGGCCGGAAGCTGGCGCTGCATCGCGACGCTTTCCAGCAATCCCTGATCGAAGCGCGCGATCTGGCCGGCCTGTGCCTCGCCGATGCCATGACGCAACTCGACTCCGATAACTTCGACTATGACGATCTGGCGGCCTGCTTCCTGGCGGCGGCGCTGGCGCGCGGTCAGGAAGCAAACCGCCAAGCCATAGTCGAGCATTTCCAGTGGCGGGGAATCGACCCGCTGGCGGGGATGGGAATCTCCCGAGTCCCGGCACGGTCCCCGGCGTTCTTTCCGGACCCCGGCGCCAGCTACGCCGAGCGGCATGCGGCAGCATGCCGGCGGGGTAACCATGGGGGTGCTCCGGCAGGCGCATCGCTGGCTATGGCCGTCCACAGGGTGATAGGACACGGTTGGCGGACGTCCGAAAAGTCATGACCTTTATCGCCGCTATATCCATATACGCGAAAGTGGTATAATGGGCTTCGCCCTGGGGCTGCGTCTGATTTAATGAATTTTTGGAGGATCTGATGACGGGTACTGGTAGCACGAACAATCCGGACTCTTTGCTCACCAGTTCGCTGGTCCGCCTGTTCGGCCGACTGTTCGCCGGCCTTCAAATCCACCATGCGGACGCGCTGGCGGGAGATTCCGCGACCTCCTTCAGTTCGGGCAAGGAAACCGGCAGCCTGAGCGCCCGCCTGACCGAACAGGACCCGAAGCTCGCCACCATCTACGGCTTCAGCTTCGAGGGCAACTATTACAAGCTGCCCAAGCCCTATATCTTCCTGGTCCATGGCGAGGGGAAATTCGTCAAGGAAGACCAAGGCCTGACCGGCTACGGCTTCGAGATCAAGGATGCGGCCCTGTTCCCCGATGTCCGGGTCTGGACCTATGACAAGCTCGACAAGAGCATCCGGATCGACATCGCTTCCGGCGTGCTGGAACAAATCCTGCTTGAACCGGCGTCGGGCTCGGCAACCAACATGACCGGCGGCGATCTGTCGGCTCGCGCCGATCTCCAGGGCCGGGCGGACCTGCAAGGGCGCGCCGACCTTCAGGCCCGCGCCGATCTTCAGGCGCGTGCCGACCTTCAGATGCGGGGACGATTTTCCCGCTGAGCCCTGCGTACCGGCAGGAGAGCGGTGTTCCCGCTCTCCAGAACGGGCGCCACCGGCGGGTTGACCGCCATGCTCAGCAGCAACGCCGCCAAGGCCCCTTCCTGCACGGCCATGGCCGCCTGCGCCGGCGTCATCCAGCGACGCTCGCGCTCGTCCATTTCCGGCCAGTCGTCCAGCAACTCGCAGACCTCCAGGCAATAGACGGCGACGTCGATCGCCTTGACCCTGCCGTCCTTCAGGCGCTTGTCGTAGCGGTAGCCGCCGATCGGGGCGTCGCTGAGGATGCCGAGGGCGCCCGCTTCCTCGAAAGCTTCGCAGCCCGCCTGATCCCTGTCCGTGACCTTCTTCTCCTGCCAGCCCTTGGGCACGATCCAGCGCCGCGTTTCACGCGACGTCACCATCAGGATCAACGGCTGGCCCTGATGCATAATAAAGGGAATTACAGCGAGCTGGGTCCGTGCCATTGAGCTGAAATCTCTCGTATCGGTGCGAAGTACCTGTATTGTTAGGGTAAATAATGAATGAATGGTAATTATCGGCCCGTTTAGCCAAGAGAAATAAGACGTCTCTCGAAAGATATAAGCAAGTAGGCCAGTGATCGTGCCATTTTGCCTTTTCATAAAAATCCCGCAAACTCTGTCAAGTCGGGCAGGAATTCGCCTCAAGGCATATTTGCCTGAGACTGCCGGAACCGTTGGCGATCCTGGCATGTTTGCCGCGTATGCGAGCACTTCTTCTTCATAGCCCATCCGCCGGCGAGGGCGGTCCATCGAAGGACCTGCTGTTCGACCTGTTCCGCAAGGAAGGTTTCGACCCCTGCTACTGCTCCGTCAAGGACACCGGCATCGTCGAAACATTGGGGCAGCCCCATGACCTGATCGTCGCCATCGGCGGCGACGGCACGGTCACCAGGGTGCTGACCCACATGCCCGACCGGAGCATCCCCGTCGCCATCCTGCCCCAGGGTACGGCGAACAACATCGCCCGATCGCTGGGTATATCCGGCGATCCCGAGACCCTGGTGCCGGCACTCCATAACGCCCGCAAGCAGCATTTCGACATCGCGGCCGCGACAGGCCCCTGGGGCAAGCACCGCTTCATCGAGGCGGTCGGACTGGGGCTGCTGGCGCGCGGCATGGCCGAGATCGACGCCACAGACATTTCCGGACAGGAGCAACTGCTGTGCAGCCGCCGGAAGTTCGCCCGACTGCTGACGGAGGCCGAGCCGGAGCGCCTGGAAATGACGCTGGATGGCAAGCCACTCGCCGGCGACTTCCTGGTGCTGGAGATCATGAACATCAGCCATGTCGGACCGGGCCTCAATCTGGCGCCAAAGGCCGATCCCGGCGACGGACTGCTCGACGTCGTCCATGCCCGTGCCGACCGGCGCGCGGCGCTGCTGAAATGGCTCAACGAAGGCGAGTACGGCGAAGAGCCTCCGGTCGATATCACCCGTGCCAGGGAAGTGGAAGTCACCTGGGCCGGAACCTCGCTGCGCCTGGGCGACAACTTCTCTCCCGCACCGGGTGCTGTGCCCAAGCTGACCGTCGGGCTGGAACCCGAACAGGCCTGCGTCCTGATCCCAATCATCGATAAACAAGAGAGCCGGCCATGACCATCGACGACATCCCCGACGTCATCCTGCGGGAGATCGAGCGCACGGCGGTCGAACTGGCGGCGCTGGCGGGAACCGAGATCATGGCGGCGCTGGGCCGGACGCTGGAGGTCCGCTACAAGGGCGTCCCCGGCGACACGCCGACCTTCCGCGACCCCGTTTCCGAAGTGGACAGTCAGGTCGAAGTCCTGATCCGCGCCCGGCTGGCCGACCGTTTCCCGGAACACGACATCCTGGGCGAGGAAATGGACGAGCGGCCCGGCCGCGACCACGACTTCGTCTGGGCGGTCGATCCGATCGACGGCACCACCAACTTCGTCAACGGCTTCCCGCTGTTCGCCGCATCGATCGGCGTGCTTCACCGGGGCCGCCCCGTCGTCGGCGCCGTCTGGTGCAGCACCAGCCATGCGTTGCGGACCGGAGTCTACCACGCCCGCGTCGGCGGCGAACTTTGTTTCGACCAGGAACCGCTGAAGTCGCGGGCCAACCCCGCCGTGCGTCGGCGATTGGCCGGAGAGCCGGAGGCGACAGCCGACGCCGGTCTGCCCTGGGACATCCGCAAGACCGGCTCCGCCGCCATCGAATGCGCCTTCGTCGCGGCGGGAATGCTGCGCGTCGCGCGGTTCCAGCGGCCGAACGTCTGGGATGTGGCGGGCGGAATCCCGCTGGTGTTGGCGGCCGGCGGGGAGGTTCAGTGCCAGGGTGATGGAGGGTGGACGCCGCTGGAGCGGATCGAGGCGACGACCGACCCGGCGGGCGGCAAGCCTGACCTGCGCAACTGGCGGCAGCCGCTGATTTTGGGCGATGCGGAAGCGGTGAGTCAGATGGCGAAGGCGCGGTAAGGGCGTGGTTTGGGAGGGGTTTGGGAGGTGACGCTTTACCCTCACCCTAACCCTCTCCCGGAGGGAGAGGGGACCGTTTCCTGTATGGGGCTCTTTTGTAACTTGTTGGAGTAACAAAGGATTTCGGAACAAGATTCCCTCTCCCTCCGGGAGAGGGTTAGGGTGAGGGGCCGTTGCTTCAACCTACCCTGCGGACGCGAGCGCGCTGCCGGTCTTCGAGCCGTTCGGGCGGCTGAGCGTCTTCGATATCCAATCACCCGTCGCGGCCAGCGTTTTCAGATCGACGCCGCTTTCGATGCCGAGGCCGTTCAGCAGATAAACGACATCCTCGGTCGCGACGTTGCCCGATGCGCCCTTAGCGTAGGGGCAGCCGCCTAAGCCTGCTACTGAGGCGTCAACCACTGCTACTCCGGCTTCCAGGCAGGCGTGGATGTTGGCGAGCGCCTGTCCGTAGGTGTCGTGGAAGTGGACGGCGAGCTTTTCCAGCGGGACGGCTTCCGATACCTGCTCGATCAATGCCCGTGCCTTGCCCGCCGTGCCGACGCCTATCGTATCGCCGAGCGAGATTTCGTAGCAGCCGAGGTCGAGCAACGCCTTGGATACGCGGGCGACTTCCGCGACCGGGACTTCGCCCTGGTAGGGGCAGCCGAGCACGCAACTGACGTAGCCGCGCACGCGGATGCCTTGGGCAAGTGCTGCTTCGGCCACGGGGCGGAAGCGGTCCAGGCTTTCGGCGATGGTGCAGTTGATGTTCTTGGCACTGAAGGCTTCGGACGCGGCACCGAAGATGGCGATTTCCTCGACGCCGGAGGCTATCGCCTGCTCGAGGCCCTTGGTGTTGGGCACCAGCACCGGGTAGGCGACGCCGGGACGGCGGTGGATGCCGGCCAGGACTTCCGCCGTGTCGGCCATCTGCGGCACCCATTTCGGCGACACGAAGGCTCCGGCTTCGATCACTCTCAGGCCGGTGGCGGAAAGGCGGTCGATCAGCTCGACCTTCACCGACAGGGGTACGATGGCTTTCTCGTTCTGAAGGCCATCGCGGGGGCCGACTTCGACGATCCGGACATGGGACGGGAGCGCCATCTTCACGCCTCCTCGAAGACGATCAGCTCGGCGCCGTCTTCGACCTGATCGCCGACGGCGTAGCGGACCTTGCCGATCTTGCCATCGGCGGGAGCCTTGATCGTATGCTCCATCTTCATCGCTTCCATCACGATCAGCGGCTGGCCCTTGGTCACCTCGGCGCCGGCTTCGGCCAGCACGGCGATGATGCGGCCCGGCATCGGGGCGATCAGCTTGCCGCCTGGCGCTTCGGCATCCTCGGCGCCGGCCAGCGGCTCGATCAGGGTCAGGCGGTGGCTGCCGCCCTGGTGGAACACCGTTATCTCAGCGCCGCGCCGGACGATGGTGGCGCTGGTGCGCCGGCCGCCGAGATCGGCGGTCAGCGTGCCGTCCTCCGCCAGTTGGCCCGACGCCTCGACAGCGCCGCCGGGCAGTTCCAGCCGGTAGGCGCCGCGCCGGTAGATCAGATGCACCGGCCGGTCAGTCCCGCCATCGCGGAGCGTCAGCGTATCGTGAGCGTCGTCGTTCAGCCGCCAGCCGTCGTTGCCGGCCCAGGGGCTGTACGGATCGCCCGACTCCGCCGCCCGGGCCTGCGCCTTCGCCCGCCGGTCCAGCAGGAC
>DASQKT010000253.1:0-3401 GCA_035630415.1 Skermanella sp. | reverse complement strand
GACCACGATGTCCGACGCGCGGCTGTAGTGGATGTTCAGCATCAGCAGCATCGGCGTCGGCTGAGGGCATTCGTAGACCAGCTCGTACCCAACCTTGATTCGCATGGTTTGGCTCCTTGTTGCTTTTGCTGGTGTATCCTGAGTTGTCAATTCTTACCGGCCATTCCAGCTATTATTGTGTCTTCTTACGATATCGGTGTTGCGATATCCGTGCCAACGCTGCGCTTATCGTCACGGCTCCGGCTCCGGCTCGTCCATGACGCTGACGCTGACGTCCATCCCCAGGAACGAGGATGCCGGCCCGGTATAGGTTCCCCACAACGGCAAGGCTTGGGCTGGCGCCCAGGCGACGGCCACGCGGATCAGGTTGCGGTTGCCGATGATGCTGTTGGTCGGGTCGAAATCGACCCATCCCGCCCCCGGCAGGTAGACCTGAAGCCACGCATGCGTGGCCCCACCGCCCCTGACCGGCGCGTCGCCCGCGCCGGGCACGAAGATGTAGCCGCTCACGAAGCGGGCGGCGAGGCCGAGAGAGCGAACGCCCTCCATCATCAGGAACGCGTAGTCGCGGCACGTCCCCGTCCCCTTCTCCAGGGTTTCGGCGGGCGTCTGGACGCCGCGCTCGTACCGGCGCGAATATGTCAGTTGTTCCCGGATGCCCAGCGTGATCTTCCGCAGCAGTTCCATGGTCCCGATCCTGCCGTCCTTGGGCAGGAAACCGTCGGCCCAGCGATCGACTTCGCCCGCCGGGTGATGGCGTTCCAGCGCCCGGACAAGGTCCAGCCGCTCCTCGCGGGAATAGGCGAATGGAAAAACCTGCGCCTCTTCGGCCAGCGCGTAATCGGGATGCGGCGTTTCGATGTGCTCCAGCGTCACTTCGCTGTCGAAGACCAGTTCCGCCGTGGGACCTTCGAAGGTCGCTATCGCCAGCGAGTTGTCGAAGACGTCGTGCAGCCAGCGGAGCGACTTAGGCTTGGGAGTAATGGTCAGCCGCGTCCGGACCAGCCGGAGGTCGTGGCTTTCCCGTGGGCGGAACATCATCTGGTGTTCGCCCAGCTTGACCGGGGTGGCGTAACGGTATTTCGTGATGTGCCGGACGGTCATCAACCGCGAAGACGCCGGGGGCGTACCAGTATTCAAGACAGGGAATTACCGATCTGCCAGGGTGGAACATCCTTTTAGATGTTGCATCGCATTCCCTCGCTTTCGCGGCAAGGGAAAAGCGCCGGAGCCGCCATCCGTCCGGCGGCCCGCCTCACGGCAACCGGCGGTCGGCTGGGGTCAGCCGGCGGTGCGTCCACCGGTCTTCGGCGGAACCAGCCGGCCGGCGGCCGGGATGATGGATGTCTGAGCCGAGGACACAGCCTTGTCCTTCTTCGGCTTCTTGGTCTCGCGATTGCTTTTCTTCTGACCCTTGGCCATGAAAATTCTCCAGATTCGGCGTCGTGCGCCCGATGGCGGAAATAGCTCTTTCGACGTCGTATCAACGTCGTCTATCGGGGGCTTGAAAGTCCGGGATTATGATACGCCGCATCATCCCTCTTTTACAATTATTTGGCTATAGGAAAATAAAAAAACAAACAGTGTAAGAAATTAATTTTTCGGAGCACTTGATTTTAACATTCGCCAACCGATTCGAACTCTGCGCCATCCCGCTACCGCAACAATCGGCGCTCAGGAAATGTTCGACTTGAACTGGTTGGCGCTCGGTCCCGAGAAGGACCCTGAGAAGGGTCCCGAGAAGGACAAGGCAGTCCGGGCACCGACATGGCCGGTGCGGCGCCAAGCCCACCGCCGAACTTCGCCGGAGATTCGAACCATGTGTCAAAACCGTCATCCGCATCATCGTCACTCGATCTTCTGCATCCTGCCGCCTTACCTGCTCCTTGAGATTTCGCAGCACGGATCGCCCACGCAGCGCGCGGCGGCCACCCAGACGCTGGCCTCGGACGGGACCTTCCGGACGTTGCGCATCAGTCTGAGCGGTCAGGTGCCGCCGGCGGCCCGGCGCCGGCGGGTCCTTGGCCTCAAGCCGGTCAAGCAGAGGACGATCTACACGGCCGAAAACATCGAAACGCTGCCCGGAAAGGTCATCCGCGCCGAAGGAGGAGCGCCGACCGCCGACCCTGCGGTCGACGAGGCGTATGACGGCCTCGGCCATACCTTCGACTTCTTTCAGGAAGTGTTTGGGCGGAACTCCATCGACGACGAGGGCCTGCCGCTCAATGCGACCGTGCATTACGGGCAGGAGTACAACAACGCCTTCTGGAACGGCGAACGGATGGTGTTCGGCGACGGGGACGGCGAGTTGTTCAACCGCTTCACCGTGGCGCTCGACGTGATCGGCCACGAACTGGCGCATGGCGTGACGGAGGACGAGGCCGCCCTGGTCTACATGTTCCAGCCGGGCGCCCTCAACGAGCATCTGTCGGATGTCTTCGGCAGTCTGGTCAAGCAGAAGGCGCTGGGCCAGACGGCCGATCAGGCCGACTGGCTGGTCGGTGCCGGCCTGCTTGCGCAGGAGGTCGCGGGTCAAGCCTTGCGTTCCATGAAGGCGCCCGGCACGGCCTACGACGACCCGGTGCTGGGCAAGGACCCTCAGCCAGACCATATGGACCGGTTCGTCGAAACCATGCAGGACAACGGCGGCGTCCACCTCAACTCCGGCATCCCGAACAGGGCTTTCTATCTGGCAGCGACGTCGCTCGGCGGTCATGCTTGGGAGAAAGCGGGCCGGATCTGGTACGAGACCTTGCGCGATCCCCGGTTGACGTCCGAAGTGAAGTTCGTGGAGTTCGCGTCCCTCAGCGCTTCCCTGGCGGGACGGCTCTACGGTACCGGAAGCGATGAGCAGCGCGCGGTGACCGACGCCTGGATGGAAGTCGGCATCCTTCAGAAACAGATGGTTTGAACAAAGATCGGGCGGCGCATAGCATGGGCGGAAAACCACGCTGTCGAGGCATGCGGCATGACACGAACAGGACCCGATAGCATGCATGTGCTATTCGCCACCAATGGAGGTATCGCTTACTTCCCTGGTCTCGCTCGGCCGGTCACGATTGAGGCGGATCAGCTTCCCAGAGAGGACGCGAGCGAACTGGACGGTCTGGTGACCGATAGCGGGTTCTTCGAACGGCCCGAGCGGGTGGAGTGCAACTCCGCCCCCGGCGCTGCCGACTGCCGGCAATACACCATCACGATCGAAAAGGGCGGGCGGTGCCATACGCTGATCGTCAGCGAGCCCATTGAGGACCCGTGCATCAGGCGATTGGTGCGCTTCCTCGAGTCACAGGTGAAGGCCGCCCGCGCGAAGGCGCGCACGACCAAGACCGGGGACTGACCGGGCCAGCGATTGACCGGGGCCGCTACTGCGCCGTCGCCGCGGCCGGATCGCTTTCCGG
>DASQKT010000252.1:0-2113 GCA_035630415.1 Skermanella sp. | reverse complement strand
CTCAACCGCGACGCCTTCGACGTGGCGGATATCGATGAGGCCGCGACCAACTTCCCCGAACTCAACTTCATCGTCGAGCATTGCGGGCTGCCGCGCCTGGACGACTTCTGCTGGATCGCGGTGCAGGAGCCCAACGTCTATGGCGGGTTGGCGGTGGCACTGCCGTTCATCCATAGCCGGCCCGACTACTTCAACCAGATCATTTCCGAACTGCTGTTCTGGCTGGGGCCAGACCGGCTGCTCTACGGTAGCGACTACGCGATCTGGTCGCCGAAGTGGATGATCGAGAAGTTCATGGCGCACGAGCTTCCCGACACTATCAAGAAGGACAAGGGCGTCGACCTGAACCTGGACGCCAAGCGCAAGATCCTCGGCCTCAACGCGGCGCGGCTCTACGACATCGACGTGCCGGCCCAGGCGGCGAAGCTGTCAGGTTCCGCCCCCGTGAAGGAGGGCGAGCAGACCATGGCGCAGGTGGCCGAAGTGCTGGGAGACGACTGATGCCGATCGCCACCGATGCCCGCGTGGCGGAGGTGTGGGACAGGCTGGCATCGGTGACGGACCCGGAGCTTGACGAGTCGGTGACGGAGCTTCGCTTCATCACCGCCGTCGAGGTGGACGCGGTTGGTCGCGTCCATATCGGGTTCCGCCTGCCGACCTACTGGTGCTCCCCCAACTTCGCCTTCCTGATGGCCGACGACATGCGCGCCGCCGCCGGCTCGCTGCCGTGGGTGCGGCAGGTCCTGATCGACCTGCGCGACCACATGTATTCCGACACGATCAACCAGGGGCTTGCCCAGGGCCATTCCTTCAAGGCGACCTTCGCGGAGGAGGCGGCCGAGGAGGACCTGGATGATCTGCGCCGGACCTTCCGCATCAAGGCGTATCAGCGGCGTCAGGAAGCGGTAATCCGCTACCTGATGGAGCGGGGTTGGACGCCTCCGGCGATCCTGGCGCTGGACTGCCCGCATTTGGCAACGCTGGCCATCGACGATCTGGAGACCGACCGCCAGCGCACCCGTTATCTGGAAATCCGCGCCGAGTACGGCGGAGCGACCGATGCGGCGTTCACGTCGGCCGAGGGGGGCGAGATCACGGCGGAGACTTTCGCCGACTACCTGTCCCTGCTGCGCCGGGTCCGGATCAATACGGAGTTCAACGGCAGTCTGTGCCGCGGACTGCTTCAGGCCCGTTACGGCGATACCGATACTGCCCCTGACGGGGAGCCTACCCTGGCGGACTTCATTGCCGGCAGGGTGGAGACTGGAAATTCGGGAGGAAACCACTCATGCCGAAAATGATGCTCCACCGCGCCGAAGCCCGCGCCGCCCTTGGCCGGGGCGTCGCCAAGCTGACGCTCGCCGTGCAGGGCACGCTGGGACCCAAGGGCATGAACGCGATCATCGACCGGCCCATCGGCACCCCGATCGTCTCGCGCGACGGCGTCAGCATCGCCGACGAGGTCGAGCTGCCGTGCCGGTTCGAGAACATGGGTGCCCAGGTCGTCCGTGAGGTTTCCAAGCAGACCAACGAGGTCGCCGGTGACGGCACCACGACCGCGACCGTGCTTGCCAACGCGCTGATCCAGGACGGGTTGAAGGTGCTGGAGTCCGACACCAGCCCGGTTGATCTGGTCGCCGGCATCGACCGCGCCGCCGGCGTGATCGCGGAGGCGCTGCGCCGCTCGGCAAAGCCGCTCTCCGGTCAAGTACAGCTCGAAGCGGTCGCGACAATAGCGGCAACCGACCCGGCGCTTGGCCGGCTGGTCGCCGAAGCGCTGGGGCGCGTCGGGGCCGACGGCATCGTGGAGGTCCAGTTCGGTCCCGGCATTACGACCACGCTGGAAGTGGTCGAGGGCATGTCGTTCGACCGGGGCTACATCTCGCACCACATGGTCACCGATGTCGAGACAATGCGGGCGGTGTTGGACGATCCGCTGATCCTGATCACCGACCAGCGCATCGGCTCGGCGGCGCAGATTGAGCATGTGCTGTCCGAAGTCTCCGGCACCGGCAGGCCGCTGCTGATCATCGCCGACGAGCTGGCGCCCGAAGTGGTCGTCGCCCTGCTCGGCATGCGGCGGAACGGCATCGGCCTTGCGGTGGCGGTCAAC